>DASZRZ010000106.1:0-2254 GCA_035548935.1 Terriglobales bacterium | reverse complement strand
GCCGGCGTCAGCTTCCACATGAACGTCAATGAGGTCATCGCCAACCGCGCCATTGAAATTCTGGGCGGTGAGCTGGGCGATTACTCGCGGGTGCATCCCAACGACCACGTGAACTACGGCCAGTCCACCAACGACGTCTTCCCCGCTGGAATGCGGCTAGCAGCCCTGCTGGAACTGGAGCGTCTCTACCCTGTGCTCGACTCAACCGTCGAGGCCTTCAACGCCAAGGGCAAGGAGTTTTGGAACATCCTTAAGGCAGGACGCACCCACCTGCAGGACGCAGTTCCCCTTCGCATGGGCCAGGAATTCGCAGCCTATGCCGGGGCAATTCGCAGGACGGCCCAGGCGCTGCGCGACAGTGCGGAATACCTGCGCGAACTGGGACTGGGAGGTTCAGCGGTCGGAACCGGAATCAATACCCATCCCGCATATCGCGAGAAAGTTATCGCAATCCTCTCCCGCATCTCCGGCCAGAAGCTGCTTCCGGTGGACGACATGCGCTATGCCATGCAGTCCAACTTTGCCCTGGCGGCGGTTAGTTCCTCCCTACGCAATCTGGCCCTGGAGGTCATTCGCATCTCCAACGACCTTCGCCTTCTCTCTTCGGGACCCAATACAGGTCTTGCTGAAATCAACCTCCCCGCGCTGCAACCCGGCTCCTCAATCATGCCGGGCAAGATCAACCCCGTAATGCCGGAACTGGCCGCCATGGTCAGCTTTCAGGTCGTCGGCAACGATGTAGCGGTTGCCATGGCCGTTCAGGCCGGGCAGCTTGAACTCAACGTAATGATGCCCACCATGGCCTTCAATGTTTTGCAGTCCATTACCATCCTCACCAACATGCTTCACCAGTTCACGGAATTCTGCGTGGTTGGCATCACCGTGAATCGCGCGCGCACCGATCTCTACCTGCACAGCACGGTATCGCTGGCTACCGCGCTGAACCCATATATCGGCTACGCCAAGGCGGCGGAAATCGTGAAAGACTCCATCGCCACGGGCCGCTCTATTATCGAAATCGCCCGCGAGAAACACCTGCTCAGCGAAGAGGAAATCGCGCAGATTCTCGATCCGGCGCGCATGACGGAGCCACAGCCTCCGCTGGACGCCGCAGCCAGGCGCGAAGAAGTTAAGCGCCAAGGAGTCAAGACAGGTTCGCCGCCGTCAAAGTAGCGCCCCATCGCGAGACACCTGCCCCCTATGCACTCCGCAATCCATCCCGTGGTCTCGTTCAGCAAAGTCGACTTCACGATCGACGGGCGCACCCTGCTTCGCAACATCACGCTCAGCGCATATCCCGGTGAAACCATCGTCTTGCTGGGCCGCAGCGGCGCCGGAAAGACCACTCTCCTGATGCTGGCGAACCGCATGCTTGAGCCCACCCGCGGCCAGGTTATGGTCGAAGGCGTTCCCACCCTGCAATGGGACGCCATTACTCTGCGCCGCCGCATCGGCTACGTTATTCAGGAGGTTGGACTCTTTCCGCACATCACCATCGAGCGCAACATCGCCGTGGTCCCCGAACTGGAAAACTGGCCCAGGACGCGCATTCAAAACCGGGTGGCGGAATTGCTTCAGATCGTCGGCATGAAGTCCGAAGTTGCAAGCCGCTACCCGCGCCAGCTCTCCGGAGGCCAGCGGCAGCGTGCCGGTGTCGCCCGCGCTCTCGCCGCGGACCCTCCCGTCCTCCTGATGGACGAACCCTTTGGCGCGCTCGACCCTCTCACCCGCGCGGAAATGCAACGCGAACTCGCAGCAATGCAGCAACGTCTCCAGAAAACTATCCTGTTCGTCACCCACGATCTGCGCGAAGCCCTGGTGTTGGCCTCGCGCATCGTCCTGATGGATGAGGGGGAGATCGTACTGACTGCCACGCCCGAGGAGTTTCAGCTATCGAAGCACCCTCTGGCGGTGGCTTACATGTCTGCTTTCCAGACCGGCGGCACGGCCAGCCCCTAGGACAACGGCATGAACTTCTGGACTTTTCTTGTTCACGACCGGGCTCAGGTCCTGCAGCTGACTGCGGAACATCTCTGGCTGGTGGGAATCTCCATGGCTTTCGCCATCGCGATTGGAGTTCCCGCGGGAATCGCGCTCACCCGCTGGCGCCACCTCGACAAACCTGTTCTCGGCCTGGCAAACATTATCCAGACGGTTCCCAGTCTGGCGCTCTTTGGCTTTCTGCTCTCCACGCCATGGATCGGCGAACGCGCCGACCGCATTGCCATTCTGGCTCTGGTGCTCTACTCGCTGC
>DASZRZ010000105.1:0-4290 GCA_035548935.1 Terriglobales bacterium | reverse complement strand
GCTCTGCGTATTTCCCTGATTGCGCGCTCAAGCCCAAGCACGGACGCAACCATCGACTACACCAACACATTCGATGGCGGCCGCTACAAAGTTCAAGCAATCTCGACGGTAATCAACCCCCGAAATCTCAGCATGAATGATTGAGGTGGAAGAAATGAAAAGTCTCATAATCCGGAATCCTGAACAAAAGCCGCAACGGGAGGGTGAGCGGGGCATTGCCCTCGTAACTACCCTCCTGCTGTTAATGCTCATCACTGGAATGACGGTGGCAATGGCGGTTTCCGTTAATTCCGACATGATGATCAACGGCTATTACCGGAACTTCCGGGGAGCCTTCTACGCCGCCGATTCGGGACTGAATATCGCGCGCCAGGATCTCTATAACCAGATCGCCGCGGCAGTGCCAGCCACCGTTGCCGCCGGCACGCAGCCTATTGCCACCAGCACGCCTGCAACGGTGCAGAGCTACATCAACAGCACCTATGGATCGTCCTATAAATATGTGAGCGGAAGCGGCCAGGCTGCAAACTCGTGGCCCGAGAAATACAAGATCACATCTTCCAGCCTGAGCCTCGCCAGCTGCCAGGTCATTGGCGGAGGCGGCACATGTACCGCGCCAACCGGCACACCCACGGGATATCGCTACGTTTACAATTACGGCCTCACCGGGGTTGGACAGTCCCAGGGCAGCGAAGAGGTTTCGCTTACCGATAGTGGCAGTTTGACCGTAACCGCAACGGTAGCCTCCTCAGGCACGGACACGAGCTTCGCCGCCTGGGGCATGTTCATCGACAAGTACGACATCTGCAACGGCGGCTCCCTTGTTGCCGGAACTATCTCGGGTCCGGTCTTTACCAATGGCGCGTGGACATTTGGCGAAGGAGGAGCTTATACATTCACCGACTCGGTGGGCATGGCTTCTTCCAAGTTTGGCTACCAGTACAACAGCGGCACCTGCCATCAGTCCAGCAGCACCTCGGATTCCAACGGGAGCGGTAGCAGCAAAAAGACCATTGCACCCACGTACGCGGTCACACCAAAGATCGGTCAAAGCAAAGTTGCGCTTCCCGACAATGACTACAGCCAGCAGGGCGCGGTGCTGGATGGCAAAGGAACCGGCGCGGCGGCGCCAACCAATGCGGACCGCGCTGCCGTTCTGCGGAACGTCTCCAAGACAAAATATGCGACTACCGGGCAGACCTCGGGCGTATGGCTCCCTTATGCGGTCGATCCCTCCTCGGGTGTTGCCACCTTCACTGGTGGAGGAATTCTGGTAGAGGGCGATGCCGCGGTAACTCTCTCCACCAGCGGTACAACGGCGCAGGTTTACACCATCAAGCAGGGCAGCACGACTACCACAGTCACTGTAAATCCCGGAACCAACACCACAACCGTTGCTTCGGGAAGCACCTCGCTTACGATCAACGGAGTCCCGCGGCAGCTGGACCCCGTAACCGGCACCTCCATGGGCAATGCCACCATGCTCTATGTGGATGGAAACATCACCGCGCTTACCGGCCCTGGGCAGGGAGTGGCGGCCATTCAGGATGGAACAGCGCTTACCGTTACAGCCTTTAACAACATCACCATCACGGGAGATATTCTCTACAAAACGCAGCCGGTAACCCTGACCCAGAACCAGATCCCCAGTACCCCAGCCGACACCCTGATTCCAGGAAACGACAATGGACAGGTTCTGGGAATCTTCACCAACAAAGGGGACGTTCAACTCGCCGATGCCCAGGGAGACAGCAATCTTAAGATCGACGGCTCCATCGCCACAATCTCTCAAACTGGCACCGGCGGCATCGTCAACACAGGCAATTCGATCAACACGCTTACGATCGTAGGCGGACGTATTCAAAACCAGATCAAGAACATCAATGCCACAACCCGTAACGTGCTTTTCGATCGCCGCTTTTCAAGCGGGTTTGGACCTCCATGGTTCCCTTCAACCTCAATCATTGACACCTCGGTGACCACTTCGACGCTGGATCATGTGTTCCAGCGAACCGGGTGGTTGAACCAGACCTCTTACAAGTAACGATGGGGATCTAAGATCGATTATGGTTGCCTGAAGCAGGCACATTGAAAGAGCCAACCCAAACCGGGTTGGCTCTTTTGTTTTAGCTGGCAGTTGTTTTAGCCGGCGGTTTCAGGCAACAGGCTTTCAAGTCGGAGTCATGATGGTTTTCGGCGTGAGCCTTCTTGCCGAGCCAGGCGATCTGCCTGGCTTTTGGCAATCCTGCCTTCCCCTGCCCCGAAAGGGCCCCTTATTACCCTCAAAGGATGACACCAGGAAGCCTTACAGCGGCAATAGGGCACGACAGGGGGCAAAAGACGGACACCCTCCCAGTTCTCAGCCCTGGGCGCTGGGGGCAATTTGCAGGATGGGTGATTGGGAACATCCCACTGGAGTTCACAAAGATGAAATAAGTTGCATTGCGGCCCGCCAAAACCATTCGCAACTAATTGATAATATTGGTTTTCTTAGGCACTGCAATTGCACCTATACCGTAGTAGCCGGAAGTAGTAGCCGGGACGGGAGCCAGACTTAGGAGCCCGAATCCTGGGTTTGGGCTACCAGCGGCACAAGGGGGCGAGCGTCTTGACCACGAATAATCCCGTAATGCTGATTACCGTTTGCTTTCTCGGTTTCCTCACGATGAAGGTTGGCTCCAGGATTCTGGCGAGATTTCGTACCCCCTCGGGCCGGTGCCGGTTCTGCCCGGAGATTACTTCCATCGCCTGTGAGCTCTGCCAGCGATATATCTGCAACGACTGCCAGAAGATTCACGCTACGGTTTGTGTGAGCGGCAGGGTCCTGACCACAAAGCTCGTTAACCATCATCTACGCGCGGCAGCCCTCAAGCGGGCCTCCTAGCGCCCTTCACTCAAGGGTAGCAGTGGAAGGCAATTGCTCACCATCATGATGTGAGCTCAAATAGACCTGTGAATTCTCAGACGGTAACTCGTCTTCCGCTTCTTGTGTTGTTGATTGCCACTTGTCTCGGTACCGCCTCAGGCGAAGATTCCAAAGCGAATGTTCAGCTCAGTCCCGAATCAGTGGTAAAGCAGTACTGCCAAAAGGACTTCGAGGGGGCAAGAACAAAGGGCGAGACCTATTCACAGGTGGAGCACTTGTTTCTCTGGTACGCAGAGCCGGGCTGGGACAGTCTCACCGTTGTCAAAAGCTACCGAATCTTGTCCTCCCATGTACAAGGCAAGCACGCCGTGGTCAGGGTTGAATATGAAACGCTGGGAGACATCGCGGGGTGGGACTTCAAGGAAGTGCACAAACCGGTGCAGGTTGAGTTCAAGCTAGAGTTAGGTAGTAAAGAATGGATATGGAAAAGTGACGAACCGGTTCTCGTCAAGAGCAACATGGCTTGGCGAATAACGGCGCCCGTCATTCAGCCTCACATCTCGCCCCCCTATGCAATAAAGCACATCACGTGGTTAGTACAAACCCAGAACGATCCAAAACACCAGTTAGAAAACGTTCTCGCACGGCTGCGAGTAATCCGATAGTGTGACGCCTTCAGCGCGGCGTTTTCCGTTGGCCCGAGCAGGCAGCGCAGTATCGGGCGTACGCTTACTCTGTTGCCACCACCCATGACTTCGGCTCCGCAGAAGCCTCGTGGACAGGCTCCGCCTTACGGGCGTAGGACTCTGCCTTCTTTACGTATAGATCTGCATCAGCAGCCTTGATCAATTCAATAATTGTCATCGGATAGGAATACATCGACATTCCGCAGCTTAAGCCGATTTCGTAGTTGCGATCACTATTGTCATTCCAGCGGCGAACCATCTCGTGCAGCCTCTCAGTCGCAATCTGCGCCTGGGATAGATTCGTTTCCGGCATGACGATTAAAAATTCGTCGCCTCCGTAACGCGCCACTGTATCGGCGGCCCGGAAGTTTCTCTGCAAGAGCCGGGCAACGTCGGCCAGCACCTGATCGCCCGTCAGGTGACCAAAGCGGGTATTGAATTCCTTGAAGCCGTTGACGTCAACGATCGCCACGCAAAGCGGGCTATTCTTTCTTCCCGCATGCGCCACTTCCTTGGCAAGAACCTCTTCCATCAAGCGCCGGTTATACAATCCGGTAAGAGCATCGGTCCGGGCACTCTGCTCGGCTTCGCGAAGCTGAATAATCAAGTTGCGACGGCCTTTGACGAGCACTTTACGCTGGTGAAGCAGGTACAAGTTCAGCAGCAGCAGCAGCGTGACCAGCCCAAACACAAGCCCGGCAGTACCTTCCCGCGCGAAAACATCAACCTCGATTTGCG
>DASZRZ010000104.1:0-2870 GCA_035548935.1 Terriglobales bacterium | reverse complement strand
TCCAGTGACGCCCAGGCATTAAAAACTTCTTCTACGGAACGCCCGATCTGAATGCTCTTCTCGATTCGTATGACTCTGCTCTTAGCGGCGCTGCCTAACATTTGTGTAGCGGCCATGGCGGCAAGTGCCGCACCGCTTCCGGCGGCGGCTCCCGCCGCAAAGCCACGCCAGTAGTTTCTTCGTCCTGTGATTCCAGGTCTCATATGGGGTCCTCTTCCTTATGCAGGTGTAACTAGAATGGTTGGAACCCTCAGCCGAGGCGCTGGTTGCCCCCACAGCCATTATTCGAGGCCGGAATCAATAAGGAAGGGCCCCACCAGCTGGTTCCAACTGATGGGGAAAGGGTTTGGGACCCGCTTATGTACAACAGCAAGGATTACTTCCGTATTCAGGCTTTGGCTGCCGAAACGCCATGCTCCAGCCCGAACTTCGACACCAGCTTGTGCTCGAGCGCAAACAGGGCAAGCTCCAGCCGTGTGCCAACCCCCACCTTGCCGAAGATGCTGGTGAGGTGGTGTTTTACGGTGTCTTCCCGAATGCTGAAGGTGGCGGCAATTTCCTTGTTGCTCTGACCCCGCACAATGGCGGCCACGATCTCAACTTCCCGCGGCGTGAGGCCATAGCTGTTTTTAGGGCTGACGGTCTCGGCAAGGTCCTTCATGAGGAAGGCCTGAAGGCTCTCCACCGGTTCGCGCCCTACCCAGTGCCGTCCGCTCATCACTTCGTGAATGCTGCGGAACAGAACCTCGGTGGCAGATTCCTTAAGGACAATCCCTCGGGCTCCCAGTTGTAGCGCCTCCACCATCTGCGGCCGGTCAATCGCCGCCGTAAGCAGGATGATGCGAACCGGCGACTTGGCCTTGGACATCTCCCGCAGCGTCTGCATGCCCGGAAAGCGGGGCATGGTGAGATCCAGCAACAGGATATCCGGTTGATGTTGAGCGCAGATTGTGACCGCTTCGTTGCCGTCGGATGCCTCCGCCAGCACGCTCATGCCGGGTTCAGACTGCAGCAACCGCCGCAGGCCGTCGCGGAAGATGGGATGATCGTCGGCAATAACAATTCGAATCATAGGAATGCCTCAAGCGTATGCATGATGACTCTTTTGCGGGAATGTGATCTCAAGATTCGCCCCGCGCCCGGGAAGGGACTCTATGCTCAGGTCGCCCCCGATCGTACGAACACGCTCCTTGATGATCGCCGGACCCTTGTGGGACAAGTCGAGATCGCTCAGTGATAGGCGGCCCATGAAGTCGAAACCGCGGCCGTTATCCTCGATTGCCAGTCTCCACGATCCGGAAGTGACGCCAAATCTTACCAGAACCTTCGATGCCCCGCTGTGTTTGCGGATGTTGACCAGCGCTTCCTGCACAATGCGGGCTACTTCGCGGCAGACACGCGGCGGAAGGTCAAGGTCCTCAAGATGAGTGATGAACTGGGCTGACATCCCGGTATCCCGCCGGAAACGGTCCACAAGGTTTGCGAGGTAATCGAGCAATTGTCCCGGCGCCAGCTCCACCGGCCTCATCTCCTGCATTAAGTTGCGAAGCTCGGTGACCTGTTCGCGCAATAACTCCTGCAGGTGGCTCAACTCGGCGGCGAACAGGTCATCGTCCTGTGTCTTGGCGGCCTGGCGGCGCAGTACGTCAACCTGCATTTCTATCGAGATAAGGGCCTGGATTGTCCCGTCGTGGAGCTCGCGGGCAACGCGCGCACGCTCAATGGCTCCAGCCCTCGACTTGAGGCGGCGCAGAAGGTAAACCGTGTAGATGGCTGGCCCTGCATGATCGAGAAGCTTCTGGGCAAAACGCAATTCCTTGCCCCGATCCCATCCTGTTATGCCGTCGTAAAGGATCAGGCGTCCCGACCACTGATCTCCCAGTTTGAAGGCGACACAGGTCATGGAATGCACGTCCGCCGCCTCGGGGTAGCGCCCCGGTTCAATATCCTGCCCTGGGACGCGTTGTTCGTCATTGAGGGACCACGTGGTCCATATGCCATCTGCATGGCGCTCGGCGTGGAAGGAATGGGCCAGGGAGGGGAACAGCAATACCTCGCGTTCGTGGACGGCGGCTTCCCGGACCTCGACCTTTTCATGCGATCTGGAACCCGGCTTCGCGGTCCACACAAACACCCGGCCCGTATCCAACTGTTGCACCACGGTCACAATCTTTCGAGCGCGGAAGATGCGCAGCAACTCAGTCATCAGCACATGCACGGCCAGCCTCAGCCCATGCTCGGGGTGGATGCCTGCCAGCAGACGCCGGATTACCGTGTCTTCCGATCGCAGCTCCTTTTGCTGCTCGGCGATATACCCGAGCAGAACTCCCACGACCAGCATGAACGAAACTCGTAGCAGCAGGTGATCGAGGTCGTACTCGCCTTCCTTGATAAGCTCCGTCGAGCCCGAAGCCAACAGCAGCAGGGCCTGCAGAAGCATCAGGAACAGAACCACTGCCGCGGTGAAGAGAGTTTCCGGCAGTCCCCAGCGCAAGGCGGCTGTGGCTGTAATAAATACAAAGAACACAAAAACCGGACTGCCCGGTCCATGGGTAAACATGGTGAAAACGGCAGGGATCAGTACGTCGACAGCCTGCAGCAGCAAAACATGACGAAACCAATTGGGCCGTTTGCCGATCAACCACAACACCAACAAGCTGTAAGTCAGATAGCCGCCCATGAGGAGGTAGCAGATGGGCACATACCTTGCAGGCTGGGGGGGGCCAATGTAGATCGCGATCATGGCCGAGACCGCAAGAAAGGCCCGGGCCGTGGCAGCCACACGCTCCAGGCGCAGTTTTTCGGAATCGTCCTCTGCCGCCCGCAAGCGGGTGACAAAGCGGTTGGGAAACAAATTCAGGGCCGGCATG
>DASZRZ010000103.1:0-6969 GCA_035548935.1 Terriglobales bacterium | reverse complement strand
GATGTCGTAGCCGCCATTCATGCCGGGGGATTCCGGAAGCGGAGCGGCGTCCAGCCCGCTTTCGGGCTCGATGAGGGCAAGGTGCTTTAAAAAATCGTGGACATCCGTACTTTGGAAGGAACCTGTGGCGGCGAAGGATATCTCCGCTGGTCCGCCTGCAAAGTGCCACGCCAGAGAGGCCGCCATCTCCACCCCCCGTTCGTAGACCGCGCTGGAGAAAGCGTCTGCCGATGGATTGTCGAAAACAATCCGCAGCTTGCGTTCGTCCTCGCGGGTGAACTCCCTCACCTTGAGCAGGCCCGTGCGCGCGGTGGCCTTCCAGTCCACATGCCGCGAGGAGTCCTGCGGCAGATATTCGCGGATGCGGTAAAGGTCGTGGCCACGGCCCCGGAGGTAGGCCTCAAACTCTCCCGTAATCACGGGCAGCAGGTCGATGAATTCCCGCGAAGGCTCAACCTCGGGATAAACAAGGACTTCGCGGGCAGTGGAATTGTCCTCTAAGCCGGAGAACGTATCGTGAAGCGATCTTTCTGAGAATCCCACATGCCGTGTCTTGCGGAGGAAGGAAAAAGGAAAGCGCGTACTGACGTCGAATTGCCTCTGGGTGTAGCGTCCACGACGCGGAAACAGCAGTTCCACTTCGCGGTTCACCGATCCCCGGGCGGGCAGGAGGGGAAAGTATTCCGTCCTCTGGAAGATGCCGTGGGCTTCCGGGCCTGCGGCTTCATGCACCCCGGCAACCATGGCCGGCAAAGTGGACTTGTTGGGGCGGCGGAAGATGTGGGAAATCCGGAAGCCGCGGAATTTTTCCGGGTGTATCCAGCCTCTGTCAGCCCGGGATGCCGGAGGCGCAAGGGTGATGGAAAAAGCGGGCGAGAGCCTGCGCGTATTGCGGAGTATTAGCTTCGCCGGCACAGGCCTGCGGGCAAAAACATGGTGTGGGAGGACGGCTTCAATTGCGATCCCGCGCAGCGTCCACGCGGAGGCCGCGCCGGAGACCAGGATGGCGGCAAGCATGGCGGAAACGACAATGAAGAGCAGATTATTTCCGGTATTGAGTGCGGCCACGCCAATCACGAGCACGAGAGCAAGGTAAGCAAGCCCTTCGCGGGTGACATCGTAGTCCAGCGCATCGCGAACATGGGGCAGCGCGACACGGCGCGCCAGGTACGGAATGGAGGTTACCCCCACGGCCCCGGCGAGAAACAACGCGAGAGAAGCCATGATGGCTGTGGGAATTACCTGCCCGGCCTGACTGAACACGGTTGAAAAGACCGCTGCCAGAAAGGCAAGGGCCAGGCCCAGCAAGGCCAGCAGAAAACGCCACCATGCCTGCCTATCCCAACCTTGTTTATGAAAGCCGGGATTGGAGGAGGTCACCGCCATAATCACCGGAGATTTTGTAGACTTCCTTCGAGCACCGTGTAGTAATCCGGCACCTCGCCCGGCGCGGCGGCGCGCTTCATCATGGGAGGACGGCTGGCGGGAACGAGTTCAAAGTGGTAGGAGCTGCCAACCTCAACCGGGCCGCAGACGTGGCAGCGAAGCACGTAGCGGCGGTCGTTCATTGTCCAATTCCTTTGCAGCTCCACCTGGTAGCCGCTGTCTTCGGTTTTGACGTTCAACACCTTGTAGTAGTCCTGAAGATCGGCCCAATACAGTTCAATCTGGTGGCTGGCGATTTTTCCGATGGTTCCCAACCCAAACAGAAGCGCCAGCAAAAGCGCGGCGGCAAAGGCTTTCTGCCTGCCGGAGAGCGGCACAACCTCCTCTGCTTCCTCTTCTTGTTTGAAACTCACCTGCGAAACGATTCCCGAAACGTATTCGCCCGGGCTTTCCGTCAGGATTTCCACTGTGCTTTCCTCCAGGCTAACCGCAAGTTCCTTCACCTGGGGCGCACGCGGAGGGGCCTCGATTCCCAGACGAACCAGCCAGTATTCGGCGCGGGAAAAAATTTTGGGATAGCGGCGGTGGAGCTTATCCATCCAGCGGCGTGCCCACTCGTATTGCCGGGAAAGTATGAAAAGCCCAATAAAGAGGAAGAGAATGCCCTGCAGAACGGGAAGGACGAGGCCGGCGATGCCCAGGACAAGAAAAGTCCAACCAAGCAACTGCCAACCGATGCGCTTGAGCCGGGAATCCATTGGAATGCATCCATAGTAATCGATACAGGCGCTTTGGCAGATGATGGGGGAGGTGTCCGCAGGACGGCAGCTTGCGTAACGTAATTTCCTGCTGCATACGCGGATTCCTGCGGGAAACCGGCAACAAACTTGCCTGTTCCATCTGATACCATGATCGGTTACCCCTAATTTGCGGCAGGATCGGGACACGTATGAGCGCAAGCCCCATACCGGAACGGCAAGAAGCTGAGGATGTCGAGACACGCGACTGGCTCGACTCGATGGACTACGTCATCCGCCATCGCGGCGCAGAGGCCGCTGGCAGTTTGTTGCAGAAAATCAACCAGCATCTGCTTGCCCACGGGGTCAAACCTCCCTTCAGCGCAACCACCCCTTACATCAATACAATCCCGGCGGATCAGCAGCCGCCCTTCCCGGGCCATCAGGATGTGGAACGCCGCATTAAGAGCCTGGTTCGCTGGAACGCTCTGGCCATGGTGGTGCGGGCCAATCGTGAAGTGGATGGAATCGGAGGGCACATTTCGACCTTTGCTTCCGCCGCCACGCTATACGAGGTGGGATTCAATCACTTCTTCCGGGGAAAGGGAGAAGGAATTGACGGCGACATTATTTACTTCCAGGGCCACGCGGCTCCGGGAATCTATTCCCGCGCATTTTTGCTGGGGCGGCTCCCGGTTGAGAAACTGGAGAACTTCCGGCGGGAGTTGAAACCGGGCGGAGGGCTTTCCTCGTATCCTCACCCGTGGCTGATGCCCGATTTCTGGGAGTTCCCCACGGTTTCAATGGGACTGGGGCCGATGATGGCGATCTACCAGGCCAGGTTTAACCGCTATCTGGAAGATCGCGGCCTTAAGCCCCCCTCGGGACGCAAGGTATGGGCGTGTCTGGGTGACGGCGAGATGGATGAGCCGGAGTCGATGGGCGCAATCACGCTGGCATCGCGGGAAAAGCTGGACAACCTGATCTTCGTGATCAACTGCAACCTGCAACGGCTCGACGGCCCGGTACGCGGGAATGGCAACATGGTCCAGGAACTGGAGGCGGCCTTCCGCGGCGCTGGCTGGAATGTAATCAAGGTGATCTGGGGTAGCGACTGGGATCCGCTGCTGGCCAGTGACACCGAAGGCGTACTGGTCAAGAGAATGAACTCCGCCGTCGATGGCGAGTTGCAAAAGCTCTCCATTGAGAGCGGCGCGTTTGTCCGGCAAAAATTCTTTGGCACCGATCCCAGACTGCTGAAGCTGGCCGAGCACC
The DNA here is from genome assembly GCA_035548935.1 of Terriglobales bacterium. Taxonomy (GTDB): domain Bacteria; phylum Acidobacteriota; class Terriglobia; order Terriglobales; family Acidobacteriaceae; genus DASZRZ01. Next base: position 3,571 of record DASZRZ010000103.1, on the reverse strand, counting down.
TGTCGGACGATCAACTGCAAAAGCTGCGGCTGGGCGGACACGATCCGGTCAAAGTTTATTCCGCTTTCAAGGCTGCGGTGGAGCACACGGGAGCGCCCACGGTAATCCTTGCGCGAACGATCAAGGGCTACGGACTGGGCGAGGCTGGCGAGGGCAAGAACATTACCCACCAGCAGAAGAAACTGAATGAAGATGAGCTGCGCGCCTTCCGTTCGCGATTCGGCATTCCGATTTCCGACGCGGATATCGCCAAGGCTCCGTTTTACCGGCCTTCGGACGATAGTCCGGAGATTAAGTACCTGAAGGCGCGGCGGCAGGAGCTTGGCGGATACATTCCCAAGCGCGTCTCCCGCAGCAAGCCGATCAAGTCCATTCCGGCGGAGTTGTTCACCGAGTTCCAGGCGGGCACCGAAGGACGCAAGGTTTCAACCACGATGGTATTCGTGCGCATTCTCTCCAAGCTGCTGCGCGATCCCGACCTGGGACACCTGGTGGTTCCCATTGTCCCCGACGAGGCGCGAACCTTTGGAATGGAAGCTCTCTTCCGGCAGGTGGGTATCTACTCCCACGTCGGACAGCTTTATGAGCCGGTGGATCGCGATACTCTTCTCTACTACAAGGAAGCCCGCGATGGGCAGATTCTGGAAGAAGGCATTACCGAAGCCGGCTCGATCTCATCGTTTTTAGCGGCTGGTACCGCCTACGCCACACATGGGATCAACACGATTCCATTCTTCATCTATTACTCGATGTTCGGCATGCAGCGCGTGGGCGACTTTGTGTGGGCGGGCGCCGACATGCGCACCCGGGGCTTCCTTCTGGGTGGCACCGCAGGACGCACAACTCTGGCTGGCGAAGGATTGCAGCACCAGGATGGAAACAGCCAGTTGCTGACCTATCCGGTGCCAAACCTGCTTTCCTACGATCCGGCGTTTGCCTTTGAACTGGCTGTGATCATTAAAGATGGTCTGCGGCGGATGTATCAGGAAGAAGAGAGCGTTTTTTACTACATCACGGTAATGAACGAACCCTATGAAATGCCGCACATGCCCGAGGGCAGCGAGGAAGGAATTCTTCGCGGCATGTACCGCTTCCGGAGCGCGACGAACAAAGGCGCTAAGCTGCAAGCCCAGCTGATGGGATCGGGCGCCATACTTCCCGAGGTGCTCAAGGCCCAGGAGATTCTCGCGGAAAAATACGGCGTGGCTGCCGACGTGTGGAGCGTGACCAGCTACAAGGAGCTTTACAAGGATGGCTGCGGAGTCGAGCGGTGGAATATGCTGCATCCGATGGAAGAGCCGAAAGTGCCGTATATCACCCGGATACTGAAAGACACGCCCGGGCCGATTGTGGCGGCTTCCGATTATTTGAAGACCCTGCCCGCTTCGGTCGCCAAGTGGTGTCCCCGGCGCATGCATGCCCTGGGCACCGATGGCTTTGGGCGAAGCGAAACACGGGCGGCGCTGCGCGACTTCTTTGAAGTTGACTCGCGGTTCGTTACGCTGGCCACGCTGTTGGAGCTGGCGAATGACGGAAAAATCGAACGCAAGGTAGTTCAGCAGGCCATTCAAGACCTGGAGATCGACCCAGAGAAACTGAATCCAGCAATTTCCTAGGATTAAACCGATGCCAACCGATGTGATGCTTCCGGAGCTTGGGGAAAACGTCAGCCAGGGCGACCTGGTAAGAGTGCTGGTCAAGATCGGGGATACGATCAGCAAAGACCAGCCGGTCATTGAACTGGAGACCGAAAAGGCCGCCATCGAGGTGCCGACATCCGTGGGTGGAGTGGTGAAAGCCATCCACGTGAAAGAGGGCCAGAAGGTCAAGGTTGGCCAAAAGATCGTCACCGTGGATGAACCCGTGGGCGAGAAGGCCGCGCCCGCGGTAGTCGCGACCCAGGAAGCGGCTCCAGCCACGCAGGCAAAGCCAGCTGAGCCGGCGCCATCGGTGCCCGCGGCGGTGGATCGCATGGATATTCCTCCAGCGGAAGAGGCCAATCTGAACCGGACGGCGGCGGCAAGTGGAGCATCGGCTCCCATTCCCTTCCGCGCACCGGCATCGGCTCCGGCGGCCACCACTCAACCGGCCCGGGGAGCGGAGATCGATGTTCCGGCAGCACCCTCGGTGCGGCAGTTTGCGCGCGAGATCGGTGTGGACATTACACAGGTAAAAGGCAGCGGAAGCGGCGGACGGCTGACCATGCAGGACATCAAGGACTTTGCGCGCAGCCGCTCAGGGTCTTCGACCGCGCCCGGCATGTTGCCTACGGTTCCGCTTCCAGAGTTCGAGCGCTTTGGCGGGGTGGAACACAAGCCGATGAGTTCCATGCGGCGGGCCATCGCGCGCAACCTGGCGGCGGCGTGGGTCAATATTCCACACGTGACGCAGAATGAGAAGGCGGATATTACCGCGCTCGAAAAATTGCGGGGCCAGTATGGAAAGCGCGCCGAGGCCGAAGGCGGCAAGCTCACAATCACGGCCATTGCGCTCAAAGTCCTCGGGGTGGCGCTGAAGAAGTTCCCGCAGTTCGCGGCCTCCATCGACATGGCGCACGAGGAGATCATTTACAAGCACTACATCAACATCGGAGTGGCCGTCGATACCGACCGGGGGCTGCTGGTACCGGTCATCCGCGATGTGGACAAGAAGAGCATCCTGCAGCTCTCCGTGGAGCTGACGCAGGTCTCGGAGAAGGCCCGCAGCCGCAAGCTCGGGCTGGATGAGATGGAGGGTGGGGTGATGAGCATCACCAACCTGGGCGGCATTGGGGGAAGCTTCTTTACGCCGATTGTGAACGCGCCCGAGGTTGCGATTCTCGGCATTGCACGCGGCCAGATGGAGCCGGTTTTTATTAACGGCCAGTTTGAGCCACGGCTGATGCTGCCGCTCTCGCTCTCCTACGATCATCGCGTGATCGACGGGGCGGATGCAGCGCGGTTTCTTCACTGGGTTGTCGAAGCGTTCGAAAACCCCTTTGTATTGTCGCTGGAAGGGTAACGAGTCCGGCCTGGCCCCCGGAAGCAGGCCCATGCGGGAACAATCGAATGAGTGATGGAAAGAAAGTAGCCATAATCGGCGCGGGCCCTGGCGGCTATGCCGCGGCTTTTCTGGCGGCCGATCTGGGAATGGATGTCACGCTCATTGGCCGCGAGCCCGATCCGGGCGGCGTTTGCCTTTACGTGGGCTGCATCCCCTCGAAGGCGCTGCTGCATGCCGCAAAAATTGTGAGCGAGGCCCGCGAGGCCATAGACCTGGGCATTGATCTGGGCAGTCCCAGGATCGATCTGCCAAAACTGCGGGGCTGGAAGGAAGGCGTTGTCCGCAAGCTTACCGGCGGACTGGGGCAGCTCGCCAAACAGCGCAAGGTCCAATATCTGCGAGGCACCGCGGAATTTGTGGATTCCAAAACCTTGCGGATAACCGGGGAGAATCTCCCGCAGCAGACCTTGCAGTTCGACAACATTGTTATCGCGACCGGTTCCCGTCCGGTAACGGTTCCCTCGCTGGCGATCAAGAGCGACAGGGTTATGGATTCCACGGCGGCTCTTGAGCTCAAGGACGTTCCCAA
>DASZRZ010000102.1:0-4428 GCA_035548935.1 Terriglobales bacterium | reverse complement strand
TCCCAAGCTGGTGGAAGAGCTGATCCCCAAGTTGATGACGCTCGGCGAAGTGCAGAGAATTCTGCAGCAACTTCTGCGGGAGCAGGTATCGATTCGTGACCTTGGAACCATTCTTGAGACCCTGGTAGAGGCCGCCGCGATTAATAAGAACCCGGTGCTGCTGGTCGAGGCCGTAAGGCACTCGCTGGGCAGGGCTCTGGTTCGTCCGCTGCTCAACGACAAAGGAGAGCTAAAGGTCGTGACTTTGGACCGGGGCATTGAGGAAGAGTGCATTCGGGCACTGACCCCTCAGACTCAAATGGTCAATCCCATGGCTCTTCAGCCCAGCACAGCCCGCCGCGTCATCGACGGATTACGCTCCCTGCTGGGTGAGCAAGGGCTGGGTGCTCCTCCGGTCATTCTGTGCTCTTCGCCGGGCCGCTTCTATCTCCGCCGCCTGCTGGAGCCATTCTTGCCCAAGATTGTCGTGCTGGCGCCCACCGAGATTCCGGCCATTGTGCCGGTGCAGTCGATTGGAGCCGTGCGATGAAGGCTCCCCGGTATAAAGCGAGGACATCATGATCGAAGCCGCTTACGCGCAAAGCCGCGAAACCGTTGTCGACAATGACGAACTCATTTTGAGTGAGCTGCCGCAGGTGTATTACATCGCGCGCCGCATTCATGAGCGCCTTCCGCAACACGTGCCCATGGAGGACTTGATTCAGGCCGGCGTAATTGGACTGGTGGAAGCCGTCCGCAGCTACGATGCGGGCAAATCGGTTCCGCTCAAGTCCTTTGCCAAGTTTCGAATTCGCGGAGCCATCCTCGACAGCTTGCGGGAACTCGACTGGGGTTCCCGGCTCATGAGGCGGAAAGGCAGAAAGCTGGAAGAGGCCATTGCCACCCTCTCCACCAGACTCGGACGGCGGCCAGAAGAAGATGAGATCGCCGAAGAGATGGACATCTCCCTCGACGCCCTGCATGAAATGGCTTTTCAACTCGATGGACTGATTCTTGTTGGGCAATGCGTTCAGGAAGGCGATAAAGAGCACGACGTGATCGAATCCGCGCCATCGGAAGCGGAGAGCGCTCTGGATGTATGCCTCAAGTCCGAGCGCAAAAGCCATCTTACGCGCGCCATTGCAGAACTTTCCCAGAAGGAACAACTCATTCTTTCGCTGTACTACGTGGAAGAGATGACCATGAAGGAAGTCGCCGGAATTCTTGAAGTGGGCGAATCCAGAGTTTCCCAAATCCACGCCCTTGCACTCACGAAGCTCAGAGCTTCCATGGAGAAAGGTGCCTCCCTATGAATCTCGCATTGAACCGCAGAAAATCTCCACCCTCCGTCGAACATTCGCTTGCTGAAAATCCTGCGATACTTTCTTCGCGAACGCCGCAGGGCAGCCCGGGAACTCTTCCGGGCCAGCAGCCATGGACAGCCTCCTTGAAGAGCATGGCAAATGGCTGCGCCAGTCCGGCATGCAAAAAAAGCCGTCTTCATCAGGCGATGGGCTGGAGGCGTGAGGCCATGCACCTCGGCGACTCCTGGTACTGCGGACCCGATTGTTTCGAAGAAGGCGTACGAGCGCAGGTACGGCAACTTGCCGCGGAGTCGTCCGGCAAAGAGGTATCGCGCCGTTCACGCCTGCCGCTCGGACTGTTGCTGTTCTCGCGCGGCATTATCAGTGAACAACAGTTGAAGCTGGCGCACAGCCGCCAACAGTCGACCTCGGAAGACTTTGGAACAGCGCTGCATCAACTCGGGTTTGCCACGCATGAGGAGATTACCGCCGCGGTGGCCGCACAATGGGGGTACCCGGTATTTTTCCCGGGAGGCCGCAAAATCCATACTCCGGTCGAGATTCCGCGGTTCCTGCTGGAGATGTACCGCATTCTTCCCCTGCATTTCACTCCGGTTGGGCAGGAACTGCTGCTGGGTTTCGTGGACGGAATCCGCCATCAGGTTGTAAGCGCCATTGAACGCATGGTTCCTTGCTCCGTGCGTCCCTGCTTTATCACCATGACGGAATATCAGCGCCATGTATACGGTGAGTTCGAGAACCTGAAGAATGAGATTGTTTTTGATCGCGCCTGTTCCGTGCCGGAGATCGCAAAGGTGACCAGAAACTACGTGTGCCAACTGGGTGCCGAAGAGGCGAAGTTTGCAAGGTGCCAGAGTTTCCTTTGGGCGCGAATCCTAGGACGGACCCAAGGGGCAGACCTGCTGTTTCGAATGGAAGCTTCTTAAAGCTCCTTTCTTCCAAATTGAATACCCGTATGTGGCGTTACCCGTAACACCCAAACGCAACATTCCATTGGTTATTCAAATCGACCGGCAATTCCGCTGGCTTCTTCGGATATGCGGAGGGCTAAAGTTTCACCCGGGCAAGCCGATTAGTTGCAAGGCGGCAATCCGACATGGCGAAAAATAGCGGAAACAAAATCAAATCAGCTGGCAGCGATGGCGTCTTTGACCTGTCCAATGGGGCAGTCTCTGTTCCCTATATCTCACGCGATGCACTGCTCAGTGTGGAAGCCCTTCTCAGCTTGCCGGTGGTAGATCTCGGACTGCTCTCCAATATTATCGGCAGCGATTTGGGCCTGACGGTTGAGGTATTGCAACTCGCCGCCCTGGAACTTGAAATTTCACAGGGTGGTATCTCCCGCATTGAAGACGCCGTGATTCACGTTGGGGTCGACAGGCTGAAAGCTCTCTGCGACCATCAGAAAAAGAATGCCAGACTGCTGGATTGAGTTCAAAAGATTAGAAGTTCGTTCACCGCCTCCGCTCGGTTCTAACCGGCTCCTCACCAATCATTGAAGTCCCGCGGAATTTCAGTAACTTACCAGCCAAAAACAACTCTTCCAGATGGCCTCCGGCGTGCAAATGATTGTCCGGAGGCTTAATGGACAGCGGACTCTACGCAGCCTGCACAGCTCTGATGGCAAGAAGCCAGGCATTGGATCTGGTATCCAATAACCTCGCGAACAGCAGCTCGCCGGGTTATCGCGGGCAACATAACACCTTCAGCTCCATGCTCGCGAACTCTGGACGCGGTTATCTTTCTCCTCTGAACGTGGCCGTCAACAATTTTGGAATTCTTGGCGGAAGCCAGATCGATTCCTCCCAGGGAAATCTCGAGCGGACCGGCAATGATCTGGATCTGGCAATCGAGGGCCCCGGATATTTCGTGGTTCAAACCGCCGCCGGACGGATGATCAACCGCAATGGAAACTTTCATCTTTCCGCGCAAGGCCAGCTGATTACCTCGGAAGGAGATCCGGTTCTGGGAGAGAGCGGTCCCATAAAAATCGTTGGCGGACCGGTTACCGTAAGTCCGGATGGAACGCTTTCGATCAATGGCGCTGTGGCGGGAAAGCTGAAGATTGTGGAGTTTCCCCCGGGCACCGAAATCAAAAGCGTAGGCAAGACCTACTACTCGGCTGACAGCAGCAAAGAGAAGCCCGCAACCGCTTCCAAGGTTCAGCAAGGCATGCTGGAAGGATCCAACGTAAACCCTGTCGCCAGCGCGGTTGAGCTTGTGGCCGTGCAGAGATACGCCGAACTCATGCAGCGGGCACTCACAATGTTTCACTCGGAAATGAACCAGATCGCGGCGCAGGATTTGCCGCGCGTTCCTAATTCGTAAAAGAGGAATTCACCCATGCTTCGTGCACTTTATACAGCGGGAACCGGGATGGTGGCGCAGCAGCTCAATCTCGACAACATCGCCAACAACTTGGCTAACTCCAGCACCGCGGGCTTCCGCCGGCGCAGGGTTCAGTTCTCCGACCTTATGTATCAGAATGTGGTAATGCCCGGAGCAGCGGCCACGCAGCAAACCACCGTCGCCGCCGGACTTCAAATTGGACTGGGCGCCAAGCCCGGAGCCTCGGAGATCGTCCAGGCACAGGGCGACTTCAGCACGACAGGCAATCCTCTGGACCTTGCCATTAAAGGTCAGGGATTCTTCCAAGTGACCATGCCCAACGGCGAGATCGCTTACACGCGGGCCGGTACATTCCATCTGGATGCTCAGGGCAACATGGTTACCTCAAATGGAAATCCGCTTGAGCCAGCCATCACCATTCCCACCGATGCCTCTTCGATCACCATCGGCGAGGATGGCACCGTCTCCGTAACCCAACCGGGACAAACGCAGGCGCAGCAGGTGGGCAACATCCAGCTCGTGCTCTTCCCCAATGCAGGGGGCTTGAACAGCATCGGTCAGAATCTCTTTCTTCAGACCAGCGCCTCTGGCGATCCGGTCATCGGTACTCCAGGTGGAGCTGAAGGGCTCGGCGGACTCCAGCAGGGAATGCTGGAGCAGTCGAATGTCAATGTCGTCGAAGAGTTCATTCAGATGATCGTGGCCCAACGTTCCTACGAATCTAATTCCAAGGTGGTTAGCGCCGCCGATCAGATGTTCCAGCAGGTGAACAATC
>DASZRZ010000101.1:0-3792 GCA_035548935.1 Terriglobales bacterium | reverse complement strand
TGCGGAAGAAAAGGGCGGAGTTGTATGGTTTTGTGATTCAGTTTTATCCCCGGACCGTAAAAAGTACCAGGAAGGTTCAAGGTAGGGCGGCTCACAACATTTGCACCATTTTCGAGGCATGTGCCACATGGCCGCAGGTAGAGTTCTGGTTCCGGTTCAAGTCATTTATAGTGCAAAGTCGCCTTGCTCGGTCATGATAGCCGGACCTGGGGCGGACGGTTGTTCCACGCCGAGGGGCAGATAGATCGACGGGTAGATAGATCCATGAAGATTGCAATTCAAGGTGAGCTCGGGTCATTCAGCGACGAGGCGGTGCGGACGTTCGTGCCCGGCGGCAAGGTGATGCCATGCGCAACCTCGTCCGAGGTGTTCGAGCGGGTGGTGGATGTTTCTGCAGGGGCGGCGTTGATCCCGATTGAGAATTCGCTGGCCGGGCCTGTGAGCATCCATCTGGATTTACTGGTGAAGCACGATGTGTTTGTGGAGCGGGAGTTCCGCTTGCGCATCCGCCATTGCCTGATCGCCGCGCCGGGTGTGCGGATTGGGCAGGTGAGGCGGGTACTGTCGCATCCGGTGGCGCTGGACCAGTGCCGCGTATTCTTGCGGGAGCATCCTAAGATGCGCGCCGAGGCTTTTTATGACACGGCGGGAAGCGTGAAGCATGTGGTGGAAACGGCCTCGCCGGACGCCGCCGGCATAAGCGGGGAGCGGGCGGCAGAGGTCTACGGCGGCACCATTCTTGCGCGCGGGATCGAGGACGATAAGCGCAACTTCACGCGGTTCTTCCTTATTAAGGCCGGACATGCGAGGACCGGACTGACACAGGCTGGGAAGAAGGGCCGCGCGCAACGGGCGCTGCCCGGCTCCGGGAAGACATCGGTGGCTTTCGCCCTCAAAAACGAGCCCGGGGCGCTGTTCAAAGCATTAAGCGTATTTGCGTTGCGTGACATCAGCCTGAGCAAGATTGAGTCGCGCCCGCTACTCGGCCTCGATGGACGAAAAGGCATCGCTTCCGAGGGGCAGCCATGGGAGTACGTCTTTTTTGCCGATCTGCTATGCGGTCCGGGTGAGGCAGCAGACCGCGCACTGGATCATCTGCGTGAGGTGGCGGAATTTGTAAAGGTGCTCGGGGTGTATCCGGCAGGATAAAGAAAATATGTGGATCGCTATCCCGGCTTGCCGAATGGCATCGAAACAAGCTCACCAACATGGAAGCGGCGTACTTGCTCAGTCGAAAGTAACTGGCAGCGACATTGCCCGACCGGTGGGGTTCGAGTAGAATCCGTCCGCCTTTACGGTGGATGAATTGGTGATATCGCTTGTCGCGAAATTGGGAAATTGGACGGAACACGGGTGAAATACCCCAAAAAGATGGGCTGAATCTTTTGTAAGGTGTTCCTCATCCAAGGTTGAGTGTTTTATACTCAAGGAAATCTTATGGCTAATGAAGCTAGCAACTTAGAGACGAATGTAAACGGGGGTCAGAAGGTGAACGACCGCCGGAACCTGCCCGTGCTGCCGGTGAGGGATACGGTGTTGTTTCCGCATGCCGTGCTGCCGTTGACGGTAGGGCGGGAGAGTTCGGTGCAGCTGATCAATTCCCTGGGCGAGGACAAAACCATTGTGGTGGCAGCCCAGCGCGAGGCGCGGGTCGATAATCCGCAGCCCGTGGACTTGTACGGAATTGGGACACTCGCGGTCGTACATAAAGTAGTGAAGATGCCCAACCAGAGCCTCTTTGTTTTTGCCGAGGGACTGGAGAGGGTTTACCTGAAGGAGTTTGAGCAGCTTCAGCCGTTCATGCGCGCCACCGTGGATACGGTGCCGGAGATCACGCTGCCGAAGTCTCCCGAGGAGGAGGCGTTGCAGCGGAACGTGCTCACGCTGTTCCAGCAGATCGTTGCTGGGTCTCCCACGCTCTCCGATGAACTGGCGACGGTGGCGATGAACATTGAAGAGCCGGGGCGGCTAGTGGACTTTATCGGATCGTCGCTCCCCACGCTCTCAACGCGCGACAAGCAGGAGATTCTGGAAACGGCGGATGTGCACTCGCGGCTGGACAAGATCAACCAGCACCTGGCCAAGGAGCTGGAGGTGCAGCAGCTGCGGAACAAGATTCAGTCGGATGTGCAGGACCGGGTGCAGCAGACGCAGCGCGAGTACTACCTTCGCGAGCAATTGAAGGCAATCCAGAAAGAGCTTGGCGAGCAGGATGAAGGCCAGCGGGATGTAGAGGACCTGCGGCAGAAGATCGAGTCTGCGGGGATGCCCGAAGACGTCAAGAAGGAATCGCTGAAGGAGCTGAACCGGCTGGCGCGGATGTCTCCCATGGCCGCGGATTATGCGGTGACGCGTAATTACGTGGAGTGGCTCGCGATTCTACCCTGGGCGAAGTCGTCCGGAGTGGAAGTGGACATCATCAAGGCCAAGGAGATTCTGGACGCCGACCACTACGACCTGCAGAAGGTGAAGGACCGCATCCTCGACTATCTCTCGGTGCGAAGGTTAAAGCCCGGAATGAAGGGGCCGATTTTGTGCTTCGTTGGGCCTCCGGGAGTGGGAAAGACCTCTCTCGGGAGATCGATTGCGCGGTCGCTGGGGAGGAAGTTTGTACGGTTGTCCCTCGGTGGAGTGCATGATGAGGCGGAGGTACGCGGGCACCGGAGAACTTACATAGGAGCTCTGCCGGGGCAGATTATCCAGGGAATCCGGCGGGCGGAGACGAATGATCCGGTATTCATGCTGGATGAGGTCGATAAGGTTGGACGCGACTTCCGAGGCGATCCGTCGGCGGCTCTACTGGAGGCGCTGGACCCGGAACAGAATGGCACGTTCCGCGACAACTACCTGGATGTCCCGTTCGATCTATCGAAGGTGCTTTTCGTGACCACGGCGAACATGCTGGATCCGATACCGGATGCGCTTCGCGACCGCATGGAGGTGATCGAACTTCAGGGCTATACGGAAGACGATAAAGTCCACATCGTGAATCGCTACCTCGTGCCTCGCCAGATTGAGGAAAACGGCATCACCGTGGACCAGATCGAATTTCCGGAAGATGCCGTGAGGTACGTGATCCGGCACTACACGCGCGAGGCTGGAGTGCGGAACCTGGAGCGCCAGATCGGTACGATTTGCAGAAAGAAGGCGCGCCGTATCGCCGAGGGAAATTCCGAAAAACTGCTGGTGACGCGGGCGGTGGTCCGGGAGTTTCTGGGCGGAGAAAAAATCCGCGTGGATACGGAGATCGCGGAGCGCACGAAGCGTCCGGGAGTGGCAGTAGGCCTGGCGTGGACGCCGGCAGGCGGCGATGTGCTGTTTATCGAAGCCAACCGGATGAAGGGCAAAGGCCAGTTCACGGTAACGGGGATGATTGGGCAATCCATGCAGGAGTCAATGCAGGCGGCGCTGACCTGGGTGCGATCCAATGCCAGCAAGCTGGGAGTGAATGAGGACTTCTTCAAAGAACACGATATCCACATTCACGTTCCGGCGGGAGCGATCCCCAAGGATGGCCCTTCGGCCGGAATTACCATGGCTACGGCCCTGGTTGCTTTGCTCACAGATCGTTCGGTGAAGCCTTTTACCGCCATGACTGGGGACATTACGCTCAGTGGTAATGTGCTGCCGATTGGCGGGGTCAAAGAAAAGTTCCTGGCCGCAAAGCGTGCCGGAGTTAAGGACGTGATCTTCCCGTCGGAAAACAAGACCAACGTGGAAGAGGACCTGACGCCGGAGCAACTGGATGGAGTGAAGGTTCACTATGTCACCACCATGGAAGAGGTGATTTCA
>DASZRZ010000100.1:0-4755 GCA_035548935.1 Terriglobales bacterium | reverse complement strand
TGCCCGAGAGCCACGAGGTGGAACAGATGGTGCGTGCGGTGGGCTGGCTTGCCTGGTAACAGGGATGACGGGACTGAATACAAAAGGATGATGAAGAAGAGTGAACCCAAGACTCAAGCGCCGCACCCAGCGAGTAATGTTTCGTTTGCCGCTGGTCGTGTCCGTCAAGGGGAAGGAGTCACACACGCATTTTCAAGCCGAGACCATGGATGTAAATCGTGAGGGAGCAAAGATCCGTTCGGAGGCCCCGCTGGAGATGGGCTTCCAGATTCGAATTGCCGTGCTGGAACCGTATCGATCCGCCAAAGCGAGTGTGGTGTGGATCAGCCCCAAGGGGAATGAGTACGGAATCGAATTAGAGAACCCGGGTAATTTCTGGGGCATTGCTTTTCCGCCCGACGACTGGAAGGAGCCATCTGCACTTCCGGAATCCTTGCTGCATGTGCCGGTTACCCTGGGAAGCGGGGTCCGAAGTGCTTCGCGGACCCCGGGAGTTGCCCCGTCGCCGGAAATTCCCATGGAAGGCGCGAGTGCCCTGGTTACGGGCGTGTCGTCGGTCCGGGTGCCGTTTCAGGAGTCAGCGCGGCTGATGCCCCATGCCGAAGGTGGAGCTATCATCATGGTGAAGCCGTCGCTCATCCCCGGGACATTTGTGCGGGTGATTGTGGGCCAGGGAGTCTTCACCGCCCGGATCAAAGCTGTTTCCAGCCGCCGCATGCAGGGCAAGTGGAAGTTGTGGCTGCAATTTAACTAGCGCTGCTGTAGTTCCTTTCCTACTGCCAGATAGAACCACCTAAAACTCTCCGCCAGTAAAATCTCTGGGAAAAGATGCCTTGGACCACTGTTCGATGGCTGGAGGTTCGATCGCTGGGCTTCCCGGAAATCTGAAAGTCAGCCGTTGTGTAGAATTTTAGTGCGCGGCGCCCAATCCAGTTGTGGCGGCCCGAGGATGGCCGGCGCGGCATGCCACTCAAATGAGCCTTAAGAGAGTATTTTTCGCCGGAGCCTTGCTGCTTGGGGTGGTCTCCGTACTTTGGGGCCAGAGAGAAGATCTGGAATTGCAGCAGCTTTGCCAGGACCTGGCTTCCGGGCGGCATCCCCCATCACCGGCGGAGTTTGTGTTCGCGCGCCTTCAGTTCACAAGCCACGGTCCGGGGCGTGGTCCCTACCGCCGCCCTACGCCCTGCGGTCCGCTTGAAGGCTGGGCTCATGACTATCCGGTGGCGGAGCAGCACCTGCTCCAGCTTGCGGGACGTTATACACGAATTCACGTGGACGCCGGGTCGTATGCGATTGTCCGCCTCGATTCCAGGGAGTTATTTGATCATCCGTTCGCCCTGATGAGCGAGGTGGGGGAGATGACGCTTACCGACCGGGAGGTAGCCAATCTGCGGGAGTACCTCAACCGTGGAGGCTTTATCGTGGTGGACGATTTCGATTCCCTGAATATGCTCTGGTTTGACGAGCAGATGAAGAAGGTGTTTCCCGACCGCAGCTTCCGGCCGCTTACGATAGAGCACGGGATTTTCCACGCGCTCAATGACATCAAGTCCCTCAAGGTGGAGTCGCCGTATCCCCAGCGCGGCGCCCCGTTGTTTTACGGCTACTTCGACGATCATGGACGCTTGAGCATGGTGTTGAACGTCAACAACGATCTCGGCGATCTGTGGGAGTGGCTCGACGATCCCATCTATGCGCTGGCTCCTTCGATTGAGGGTGTGCGGCTGGGGATCAACTATCTTCTGTATTCGTTCGCGCACTGAAATTTGATGTCCTGCCCAACTTAAGTGGTAGAGCCAGACTCCGCGCAGTCCAGGGCGTCGTAACCAAGGTCGAAAGACCATCGTTTCAAGGCATTACAGAAGTATTACAAACAGTTGGCGCTGTTGCCTGCTAAGGTCGAAGCGGACCAAATTGACCTGGAGTTTCAGGACGCACGAGCCATCATGAGCATATTTCAGCGCGACCGCACCTTCCGCCAGCCCATCAGCAAAATTACTACCTTTTTCATGTCCGCCTTTCACATCGGCGCGGTGGTTGCGCTCTTTATGTTCAGCTGGAAGGCGCTGTTTTTCGCCGCGTTTCTGTGGTGGGTTTCCGGCAGCCTGGGCATCGGGATGGGATACCACCGCCTGCTTACGCACCGCGGGTATAAGACTCCCAAGTGGGTGGAGTACTTCCTGACCGTGTGCGGGACGCTGGCGCTTGAGGGTGGTCCCATGTTCTGGGTGGCGACGCACCGTGTGCATCATCAGAACACGGATGTGGATGGCGATCCGCACTCCCCGAGGGATGGCGGCATTTGGGCGCACATGGGCTGGATTATGACCGGTCAGGCCATGCACAATCACGCTGCCGAGCTGCTGCCCTATGTCCCCGATCTTCGCAAAGACCGCTTTCACGTCTGGATCAGCAAGTGGCACTGGGTGCCGCTGACGGTATTGGGCATTGCCATTCTTGCCGTGGCCGGATGGCAGTATGTGATGTGGTGCATCTTCCTGCGCACCACGGTGGGATTGCATGCCACATGGCTAGTGAATTCCGCCACCCACATTTGGGGATCGCGGCGCTTCCTGACGGGAGACACCTCGACCAACAGCTTCTGGGTGGCCATCCTCACGTTTGGCGAGGGCTGGCACAACAATCACCATGCTCATCCGCAGTCGGCGCGGCACGGTCTTGCCTGGTATGAGATTGACATGAACTGGTACGGCATTTCCGCCTTGAAGATGCTGGGGCTGGCGTGGGATGTGAAGCTTCCGCGGTTCAAGAGCGAAGAGCAGAGTGCGGAAGCCGCGCAGCCGGATTATCCCAAGGAGTTGGCGGCGGCTGCCGCCTCTGGCGACTGACACGCGTCAATTTGTGGATTCTCAACCGCGGGGGCCTGGCTCCCGCGGTTTTTGTTTTTGGTGCGGCAGGTTGGCGTCAGCGCCTCCCGGCGTACAATTGCGACGTAAATGCGCATCGTCTCTCGCACCAAGACCATTGCATTCTTTATTGCGCTGGGAGCCTGTCTGGTCGGCTTCGCAATCGCGCTGAATGTAACCTGGGTCATCCTGAACTGGCGCGAAGTCGCACGATTGACCCTGGGGATCATCCTCTTCGGATTCATTATTGCGGGGCTGGTGCTGAATACCATTTTTCTGGTGCGCGAGATTCGCCGCAATGAGCGGCAGGACAGCTTTCTGAATGCCGTAACTCACGAGCTCAAGACTCCCATTGCCTCCATACGGCTCTACCTGGAGACGCTGGAGCGGCGGCAGGTGGATGAATCGCAGCGCAAGGAGTTCTATCGCGTAATGCTGGAAGATACCGACCGGCTGATGGGCACGGTGGAGCAGGTTCTGAAGGCAGGCGAGGTTCGCCACAAGGACAACTATAAGGAAGAGTTGGATTTTTCGCAGATCGTGCGCGATTCGCTGGATCTGGCACGGCAGCGGCACAAGCTGCCTGCCGGGGCCTTGCGCTGGGGGGCTGAGCCATCGGACGGCATTATGGTTTTGGGAAGCGATTCCGACCTGCGCACCGCCGTCGCCAACCTTCTGGACAATGCGGTTAAGTATTCAGGACAAAAAGTGGAGATTGTCGTGGATGTGACCACCCCCGACATGGACGTCGTGTTGCTGCGGGTGCGGGACTCGGGCGTGGGAATATCGCGTCCGGAACTGAAGCGAATCTTCAAGCGCTTCTATCGCGTGCAGAACGCCGCCACCAAGCATGTGAGCGGGACCGGCCTGGGATTGTTGATTGTGCGCACCATCGCCCGGCGCCATGGCGGCGATGTGCAGGCGGAGAGCGAAGGGGAAGGCCGCGGCAGTACTTTTACCTTGCGGCTCCGGAGGGTATACCGCGCATGAGCCGTGTTCTGGTAGTGGAGGATGAAGAGCACCTGGCCCAGGGGCTGCGCTTCAACCTGGAGGCCGAGGGCCACTCGGTGCAACTCGCCGCCTGCGGAGAGGACGCGCTGCAATTCATGCTGGCCAACCGCGAGGTGTTCGATGCCGTGGTGCTCGATGTAATGCTCCCGGGAATCGATGGCTTTGTGGTGGCCCGTGAGCTGCGCTCGGCCAAAAATTATGTTCCGGTGCTCATGCTTACCGCGCGCGCCCGTCCCGAGGATGTGCTGACGGGATTTGAAGCGGGCGTGGACGATTATCTGCAAAAGCCATTCAATCTCCCGATTTTCATTGCCCGGGTCGCCAGCTTGATCCGGCGCAAGAACTGGGCGGGTAATCACGTGGAGTCCAGCTCCGCGCAGCTGGAATCTCCCAGCGTATTCCGCTTTGCGGGGAAGGTCTTCGATTTTGAAAACCTCGAGCTGCGGGTGGGTGAGCAGGTGGTGGCTTTGACCCTGATGGAAGCGGAGCTGTTGCGTTACTTCGCGCGCAACGCGGGGCGCGCCGTATCGCGCAAGGCGATCCTGGAAGATGTTTGGAATCTGGCTGAGGATACCGACACCAGAGCCATCGACAATTTCGTGGTGCGGCTGCGGCGCTATATTGAGATTGATCCGGCAAAGCCGCGCCATCTGCTGACGGTGCGCGGGCTGGGCTACAAGTTCGTGCCGCAGGTGCAAGAGCCGGGGGCGTCTGATTCAGGGGCTTCCGATTAGAGGAGGTGGCGCGGAAATGCAGCGCCGTTTCCATGTACTTAGCCCATGCGAGTTAGGTCGAAGAATAGTTGGCAGGAAGGCGTTTTCGCTTGCTTGTGCACCCACCGTCTTGTTTACACTCCTTAAATTCATAAACGTCTTCC
>DASZRZ010000099.1:0-2248 GCA_035548935.1 Terriglobales bacterium | reverse complement strand
CACCATCTCCCGCTGCAGATTAGCGAGGTCATTATTCAGCCTTGAGAAGTCATCGTAAAATTTCTGTGTGGGCATCTCCCTGGGAACTTGCAGGCTCATTTCCTTGAACGCCGCGCGCGGTGCATTGGCCTGTTCATTGTTGATGAGCATCAACTCGGGTTCGAAGCGCGTCAGCCCGGAACAGCTTCGTGCACCGATAATGAACATCCGGTCTCCGTCCACGGTTCCCACGAAATGCATGGGCGAAGCGCATCCTTCCATTTTGATTGCAAGGTGGGAATCAAACGCGGCATGCCGCTCGTTCAGCATGGCGAGAAACCTTTGAGCTTCTTCGTTGGAAGACTTATCCATCAGGCTGGCAAAAGTGGTGCCTGGTGGCAGAGGCTTGGGCAATCCGATTTCGTCGCGGATGATGTTAACAATGGTTCCATCCGGCGAACACATCATTGCGATCCCCTTGTCTTCTTCACGCAGATTCACGTGCCGGCCTTCTTTCCATGCACAACTGGTTTGCCAGGATGATCGCTTCCTGGGCGTTGGTCGCGGTGCCGTCGGCGCCGAGCTTGCGCCATAAGCCGGGTGCCGCGAGAAAGGGCCATCCTCCCACCAATATCTTGACGTCCCCGCACTCCGAATGGGCGCGTACTGCCCGGATCAATTCCTTGACCGCGCTCAGGTCGAACGAAATCATGGCTGAAATTCCCAGCACCCAGGCGCGGCGCTGCACCACGGTTTCGATCACACTCCGGCATGGCGTGTTTCCACCCAGATAAAACGTGTTCCACCCGTCCATTTCAAAAAAGTCCGCTACCATCCGTACGCCGATTTCGTGCAGATCTCCCGCCACGCATGTTGCCACCAGCGTGCCCGCGCTGTGCTCCCTGGAGAAGATGTAGGGATAGAGCTGGGAGATGATGAACTGCGTGGCCGCCGTGCAATAGTGCTCCTGCGCAATGCCGATTTCGTTGATCTCCCACAGACGCCCCACCTCGTATTGCGCGGGTTGAAAAACGTGCAGGTAAAGCTCCTTCACAGGGATGCCGGAGGAGGCAGAGCCAAGAATCATCTGGCTGGCGGTGTGGCGATCCCCCTTGAGCAGCAAGTCAAGATATCTGCGGGCAAGCTCCACATGGGGTGCGCCCTTCACAAGGAATGTGGGGATATCCATTGGCAGCGAAGGCAATTCCGCCAGCCCTGCGCTGAGGTACTCCACCGCCAGCGATCCCGCTTCGCCTTTAAGCCGCTCACCCAGGGTCGTGCGGCTCATTTCCAGATAGCGCGCCACTTCTTCCGTTGGAACGCCTCGCTTGCCGAGCAGGATTTTGACCCAGCCCACGTAGCTGGCAAACAGGGACGGAGCGCCCGCGTCCATTGCATCGGCCAGTTGCGCGAGGTGATAGTTGGCGTCCTCCAGACATTTTTCACGGCCATTTGCGCCGTAGTGCTTCATCAGTTGCGGATGGGAAAGATACTGCCGGTTCACCATCTCTTCGGCGATCCATGCCTGCTCATGGCGTAACTGCTCGCCATATCCGCTTTGGGAAACGGTATCTGATTTTATGTTCATGAGCCCACAGGCTCGAAGCAGCGGATTTGTGTTTCGCGGAAGAACCTATGCCGGGTTCTCTTCAGGGGACACTGAATATTTGCGGTAATTCCCGGATAGGCCTCGGAGCTTGTGCTCATAACCAGGGCGCCCACCCGGCGATGCGGTGCCAGCGATGTGTCATGGGCCGCCTCCGTCTGACTTTAACCCTAGCATCGAATCGAGGACGAAACCCTCAAATCGGGGCAAAAATGCCGTCTGTTTCTCAAATCAGCTTTTCAAACCCAAAAGCGATTCCAAATCAGGAAATTCACAGGCGAACCTCCCTGTTCGGTATACTTCCCAACCACTGGGGGCGCGATGGCGAAGCCGTATCTGCGTTGCACAGTTATTCTTTTCCTGAGTCTGCTGGGACAGCCAAGCCGCAGCCTCGCGCAAGCGCATGCGCCGGAGCGCTGGATCACCGCCTGGGGCGCTTCCCCTGAGAATGCCGCTACC
This sequence comes from Terriglobales bacterium, assembly GCA_035548935.1. Lineage (GTDB taxonomy): Bacteria > Acidobacteriota > Terriglobia > Terriglobales > Acidobacteriaceae > DASZRZ01. The sequence continues at coordinate 204 of DASZRZ010000099.1, read as the reverse complement.
ACGCCGGTCAGCAACGCCACCGTGCGCATGATTGCCCGGCTCACCGCTGCGGGCGATGCAGTTCGCATTCGCCTCGACAATACTTTCGGCGCCGCTCCGCTGACCATCGGTCAGGTTTACATCGGAGAGCGCGTTCAGGGCGCACGCATAGCCCCCGGCTCCAACCACCAAGTCACCTTTCAGGGATCGTCCAGGGTGATCGTC
>DASZRZ010000098.1:0-1526 GCA_035548935.1 Terriglobales bacterium | reverse complement strand
GTGCTCATGCTGACTGGCAGCCCCAAAGAGGAAGATCGCTTGCAGGGATATCTGCTCGGTACCGACGACTACATGCAAAAGCCCTTCTCGACCGAAGAATTGCACGTGCGCGTCAACCGTCTGATTCAGCGCACCTACGGGCAATAGTTTCCGGCCGGACCTCTGCCGCACGCTATGCCGGAACCTGCCATGTGGACCGACCCATCCCTTGCTGCGGAGGTTCACGGGCGTTCTTGATTCTGGAGTTTCTCCAGCTTTCAGAAAACCCGCCAGTGTAGTGCTGTGCAAAGCGTTCATTCTCACGGGCACAGGTTGGACCTCCACCTGCACTTGCGATGGGTTGCTCTGTTGGGCCTTTCAGGAGTACTTTGAATGCCGCGTTGGGTGATCCCTGGGTTATTCCTCGTACTGTGCATTGCTGCCTATGCGAAGGATAATGACGGAGATCTGACCGGTTTAACCATTGAACAACTCTTCCAGGTTGAGGTTACATCCGCCTCTCGCATGGACCATAAGCTGTCTGATACCGCAGCCGCCGTCTTTGTCATAACTCAGGAGGACATCCGCCGGTCCACGGCTACTTCCATACCTGAATTGCTGCGGATGGTGCCGGGCCTGTCGGTCGCCCGCCTCACGGGAAACACATGGGCGATTACTGCACGCGGTTTCAATACCCAGTACGCAGGCAAACTGCTGGTGATGGTCGATGGACGCACGGTCTATGACCCCACCTTTTCTGGTGTCTTCTGGAATATTCAGGGCTATTTACTGGAAGATATCGATCACATTGAGGTAATCCGTGGCCCTGGCGCGAGCGTTTGGGGCACAAATGCCGTCAACGGCATCATCAACATCCTTACCAAATCTGCCGAGAACACCGTGGGGTCCCTGGTAACCGCAAGCGGCGGAAACGAGGAGCGGGGCACGGTGGCTGCCCGCTACGGCGCCAGGTTCGGACATAACACCTACTACCGGATCTACTCCAAATTCTTTAACCGGGGGAGCTCGTTTTCTCCCGGCGGCGTTCCCGTTCAAGACGACTGGCAGCAGTTTCGCTCCGGTCTACGGGTAGACAGCGTCATCGACTCCCGGAACTCTGTGATGGTTCAGGCGGAAGGTTATACCGATACAACTCAGCAGCCTCTACCCGCGCTTTCTTACATGCCTCTGCAGCTGAGCTATGCCATTGGGGACTTCACTCTGGCCGGGGGCCACTTTCTTACCCGCTGGAAACATAAGAGCGCCAGCGGCGCTGAGATGCAGTTGCAGGGCTATTACAGCTTACTCGACGTGGATGTTCCCTCGATTTTCGAGCGCAGGCATACGGGAGATATCGATTTTCAGCATAAGCCTTTCACGAGCGGGCACCATAACCTGCTGTGGGGCGCAGGCTACCGCTTTACCACGGCCTCTCTGCTGAGCCAGCCGGATAGCTTCCTGAAGTTCGATTCCCCCCGCGCCACCAAGCACTACGCCAGTCTTTTTGCCCAGGATGAGATCAGGCTTGCCGCAGACCGGCTTCATCT
>DASZRZ010000097.1:0-2294 GCA_035548935.1 Terriglobales bacterium | reverse complement strand
GGACGCCGTGGCAAACGGCGCAATGTTCCACGTATTCCTCCGCACCCTCCACGTAGTTGGCCTCGGTGGCCTCGACGGGTACGGTCTTGGGCATTTCCTTTTCCATGCGCGCATGCAGGGCGACGCGCGCGAGATATTTTTCGAAGGGTAGCGCCGGAGCCGAGGTGGCCACCGGAGCGAGTCCGGCGGCAGCAAAGAGATAGACGCCGGCCGCGATACAGACGATAGTGACGACAACACCCAGCAGGAATGCCTTCACGTGCCCTCCAGAGGCGTAAGACCCGATTGGAAAATCAAGACCTGAACTCAAGACAAAGACCCACAAACGTATCACAAAGAGCGAGATGCGGAAACGCCGTGAGCCCGGATGGATACGCGCTGCGGTGGGTTCCAGGCGGGCAAATACGAGGTGCGCTGGTTTCTGTTCGCCCGCGGGAATTACGGTGAGATGCTTGCCGGCTGACTCTACAAAGTCTCGGAGTTTGACGTAGCCTGTTCGCGCAAGATCGTCTCCGGGTCTGCCCCCTCCGCCAGAGCCTTGGCCTTGGCTACCACCTTCGCCATTCCCTCGGGATTGCCCAGATTGTTGATGGCCTCGCGTAGTATCTGCCGGTTGACGTCCTTTACGACGTCCGATGACTTCGCAGAGGGTGTCTCTTGCGGTTTGTCCATAGCTGCCTCTATTTTACCCGCGTTGTACTGCTTCAGGTGCTCGTTCGACTCGCCCAGCCGGGCTCCATCATCGCCGGAGATGAAGCGTAATGGGAGGAGAGATCATCCATATGACTGGGGCATATGCCGGGGAGCAAAGCATCAAGCCCGGCAGGGGTTTTGCAGGAGTGGCCGGAAGTCAGCTAGAGTAATTTGGATAACCAGAAAATAGAATCAGGGGACGGATATGGCAGACGCATTTATATGTGAAGGATTTCGTACTCCCATTGGACGGTATGCAGGGGCTCTCTCGCAGGTGCGCACCGACGATCTGGCGGCGCATCCGCTGGTGACCCTGCGGCAGAAGTTCGAGAAAAGCGACTGGGAGATGGTGGACGAAGTCGTGTTTGGCTGCGCCAACCAGGCGGGCGAGGACAATCGCAACGTGGCCCGTATGGCGGCGTTGCTGGCGGGGATTCCGAAATCGGTCCCGGGCGTGACGGTGAACCGCCTGTGCGCCTCTGGGCTGGAGGCGGTTGCCGTGGCCGCGCGGGGAATTGCCGCGGGTGAAATCTCGCTGGCGATAGCGGGCGGGGTGGAGAGCATGAGCCGGGCTCCGCTGGTAATGCCGAAGGCTACGGCGGCATTTTCGCGTAACGCCGAAATTTATGACACCACGCTGGGTTGGCGCTTTCCCAATCCGGCGATGAAGAAGCTGTATGGCAATGCGTCGATGGGCGAGACGGCGGAGAATGTCGCGGAGCGATATAACATCAACCGCTCCGATCAGGACCAGTTCGCGCTGCGCTCACAGCAGCGCACGGCGGCGGCCCAGAAGGCGGGATTCTTTGCGGAGGAGATCGCCGCGGTCAGCGTGCCGGGTCCGAAGGGCTCGGTGAAGGTGGTGGCGGAAGATGAACATCCGCGCGCGGATACGACTTACGAGATGCTGACCAAACTGAAGAGTCCCTTCCGCGAAAATGGAAGCGTGACGGCGGGCAATTCGTCGGGGATTAACGATGGAGCGTGCGCGTTCTTTGTAGCCTCGGAAGAGGCCGCGGTCCGTTTTGGATTGAAGCCGCTGGCGCGGGTGGTGGGTTCGTCCAGTGCGGGCGTGGAGCCGGACGTGATGGGGATTGGTCCGATTCCGGCAATCCGCAAAGTGCTGGGACGGCTGAAAATGACGGTGAAGGACATCGACTGGATCGAAGTAAACGAGGCCTTTGCATCGCAGTGCCTGGCGGTGCTGCGGGCGTTTGAACTTCCCGATGACAGCGAAAAGATAAATCCCAATGGCGGCGCGATTGCGCTGGGGCACCCGCTGGGAATGAGCGGGGCGCGGCTGGTGATGACCTCCGCGCACCAGTTGCAGAAGACCGGGAGCCGGTATGCTCTGGCGTCCATGTGCGTGGGAGTGGGGCAGGGAATGGCGATGGTGCTGGAGCGGGTGTAGCTCCGGTTCTCAAAAGTATTGACCGCCGGGAGCCCGGGAGAGAACGGAAGCATCTGGTTCGCACGGCCAGAGGCCTCCGCCCTCGAATCCTTTCCGGATTTCTTTTCTTAACGTCCAGCTTTTTGACTTATTCGGACTCAGCCAGAATCAGCGCGGTTTTGCGCGCTGGTATTGGACGGGCCATTCGACG
>DASZRZ010000096.1:0-6161 GCA_035548935.1 Terriglobales bacterium | reverse complement strand
TGGTCGCAGCTTCCGGGAACATACTTCACCGGCGATGGAGCTCGTAAAGACAAGGACGGCTATTTCTGGATCATGGGCCGGGTGGACGATGTCATCAATGTTTCCGGGCACCGCCTGAGCACCATGGAGGTTGAATCCGCGCTGGTGGCGCACCCCATGGTGGCGGAGGCAGCGGTCGTGGGACGTCCCGATGAGATCAAGGGCCAGGGCATTTCCGCCTTCGTAACGCTCGAACAGGGTAGGCAACCCGATTCCGGGTTGAAAGACGAGTTGCGCAGCTGGGTCACCAAGGAGATTGGCGCGCTGGCGCGCCCGGACGACATCCGCTTCACCGATGTTCTGCCCAAAACACGCAGCGGAAAAATCATGCGGCGGCTGCTGCGGGAGCTCGCCGCCGGGGGCGAAGTAAAAGGGGATGTAACAACGCTGGAAGACCTGGGAGTTCTTGCCAAGCTGCGCCAGGACGAGGAATAGGACAGCAGCCTTTTAACGGTCGCAGATCGATTCAGCCAACAGAACTGAGCCAGCCGTTTAGGTCTTCGAATCCTTTTGGGAGTCCTTCTGGCGATCGAGCATGAGGACGCCGCCGCGCGAGTAGCTGTCCGGCTCGACGTCGATAAACGTCACGGTTACACCCTCGCGCGCGGTCTTTCCCTCTTCGGAGACAACATCCGCAATACGCTCGGCCATGCGCCGCTTCTGCTCAGTGCTGCGGCCCTTTAACAATGTAACCTGCACATACGGCATATAAGGTGCTCCCAACGGACCCAAGGGTTCCAGGCTTGCGCCAAGGCCCCGGACGAACAAATCCTCTCACCGGGCCGTTATCTCACCAGGTCAAACCCGGGAAAGAAATAGCTCAATTCAAAACGGGCGGTATCTTCCGCATCGGAGCCGTGAACGGCATTGTTCTCGATGTTCGCGCCCCATTTTTTGCGGACCGTTCCTTCCGTGGCATTGGCCGGATTGGTCGCTCCCATAAGATCGCGCCATTGCTTAATGGCGTCCTCTCTCTCCAGGGCCATCACCACAATGGGACCGCTCGACATGAACTGGGTGAGCGCTTCGAAAAATGGCTTGCCTGCGTGGACCGCATAAAATCCCTCGGCCTGCTTTTTGGTGATATCCAGCATTCTGATTCCGAGCAGCCGGAACCCCTTGCTTTCAATCATGCTGATGATATCGCCGACGGCGTTGCGGTTGACGGCATCTGGTTTAACGATGGCTAGCGTGCGCTGAAGAGTTTTCATGACTTTGATCTCGCAGTCGAGTTTCCCGGCGCGAAACAGCCGGGCCGGACTCACAATATTTGTTTAAGCCTTTGCCGCAGCGGTCCCAAGAGCCTGCACCAGGGTCGCCCCAATGTCGGCGGGGCTCTTTACCACCGCGATTCCCGCGGCTTCCAGCGCCTTCATCTTTTCCGCCGCAGTCCCGTGGCCACCCGCAATGATGGCGCCCGCGTGCCCCATACGACGGCCCGGAGGCGCCGTCTGGCCTGCGATAAAGGAAACCACCGGCTTCTTCACATGACGCTTGATGTAATCCGCAGCGGTCTCCTCGGCATTGCCCCCGATCTCACCAATCATCACGATGGCTTCGGTCTGGGGGTCTTTATTAAACAACTCCAGAGCATCGACGAAGGTGGTTCCGATAATGGGATCGCCACCGATGCCGATTGCGGTGGACTGGCCCAGTCCACGCAGCGTGAGCTGGTGAACCGTCTCATAGGTGAGTGTCCCTGAGCGCGAGACGATACCGATGGAGCCCTCCCGGTGAATGTGGCCGGGCATGATGCCGATCTTGCACTTGCCGGGGGAGATAATTCCCGGGCAGTTCGGGCCGATGAGGCGCGAACGCCGCGTCTGCAGGAACTCCCATGCGCGCACCATGTCGAGCGCGGGAATCCCCTCGGTAATGCACACAATCAATTCGATCTCGGCGGCAGCTGCCTCCATGATGGCATCGGCGGCAACCGGCGGAGGAACGAAGATCACGGTCGCATCGGCGCCGGTCTTATCCACCGCCTCCTGCACCGTGTTGAATACCGGCCAGCCTTCGTGGGTGGTGCCGCCCTTGCCCGGAGTGACGCCTCCAACCACCTTGGTTCCGTAGGCGGCGCAGCCCTTGGCGTGGAAAGTTCCCTCGCGCCCGGTAATGCCCTGCACCAGCAGCTTTGTGTTCTTATCGACAAGAATGCTCATGATTATCCCCGCCCCGCTGCCGCCACAACCTTTTGCGCCGCATCGCTCATGGTTTCCGCAACCGTGAAGTTGAAGCCCGAATCGCGAAGAATTTCGCGGCCCTTTTCCACGTTGGTTCCCTCCAGCCGCAGAATGATCGGCAGCTGAATGTTGGTCTTGCGCGCCGCGGCGACCACACCGTTCGCCAGCGTATCCACGCGCAGGATGCCGCCAAAGATGTTGATCAACACTGCCTTCACATTCTGATCACTGAGCAGAATCTCGAAGGCATGCGTCACCTGCTCTTCGTTAGCGCCACCGCCCACGTCCAGGAAGTTAGCGGGCGAACCACCGGCATACTTGATGATGTCCATGGTCGCCATGGCCAATCCCGCGCCGTTGACCATGCAGCCCACGTTGCCTTCCAGCTTGATGTAGTTCAATCCGTACTTGCTGGCTTCCACTTCGAGCGGGTCTTCTTCATGGACATCGCGCAGTTCGCGAAGCTCTTTGTGCCGGAAGAGCGCGTTATCGTCAAAGTTAACCTTGGCATCGAGAGCGAAAACCCGATCATCCTTGGTGGTAATCAGCGGATTAATCTCCAGCATCGATGCATCGGTATCGCCATAGGCGCGGTAGAGCGACATCATCAGCTGCACCGCCTGATTCACCGCGGGTCCAGTGAGGCCAAGCCCAAAGGCCAGCTTGCGCGCCTGGAAGGCCTGAAGACCAATGCCCGGATCAATGTATTCCTTAAGGATGGCCTCGGGAGTATCCTCCGCCACCTGCTCAATCTCCATACCGCCCGCCGAGGAAGCCATCATAAGCAGCCGGGCCTCGGCACGGTCGAGCAGCAGGCTCAAATAGAGTTCGCGGTCGATCGGCAGGGTCTCTTCAATCAGCAGTTGCCGCACAATCCGGCCTTCCGGCCCCGTCTGGTGGGTTACCAGGTTCATGCCAAGCATGTTGGCAGCCAACTGGCCGGCCTCTTCCACCGACTTCGCAATTTTTACGCCGCCGCCTTTACCCCGGCCTCCGGCGTGAATCTGCGCCTTGACCACCACTCCTTGCGCCCCGTTGCCAAAGAGCTTGCGCGCCACGGCTTCGGCGGCTTCGCGGCTATTCGCGACCTCGCCCCGCGGCACGGGGACACCATACTTCGAGAGAATTTCTTTTGCCTGATACTCGTGGATTTTCATGAGATGGATCTGGCTTACGCCCGCCAGCTCTCCGTGAGCCAGCGGGAACAGTGTGCAAAACTGAAGATTGTATCGAACACATGGACAATCGGCAAACATTACTGGCCGGTGAGCGGGAATCCGCATTGCACAAGGACAACAACTCAGCTAAGTTGATGAGAAATCCCATAATGATTGCTAAAGCCCCTGCCACGGAAGCCCGGATGCCTGCCCCTGAAGCCTTGATGATCGAAGCGCTCGACCGGGTGGCAAACCACCGGGAGTCCCTCACGCGCGAGGAATCGCGCGCGGTGATGACCGGAATCCTGGAAGGCCGGGCAACCGATTCGCAGATCGCGGGCCTGCTTGTGGCTCTCCACATGAAGGGGGAAAGCGTCGATGAAATTGTGGGGTTCGCGGAGGCGATTCGCGCCTCGGCGGCTCCGATTCCCTTCTTCGATGGCCCCGCCCTTGACGCCAGCGGCACCGGGCGGGAGGCCCTGGTCGATACCTGCGGCACCGGCGGCGACGCGAGCGGCACGTTCAATATCTCCACGGCGGTGGCGCTGGTGGTTGCCGGTGGAGGCGTGCGGGTCGCCAAGCACGGCAACCGCAGCATCAGCTCCCGCTGCGGCTCCGCGGACGTGATGGAGGCCCTCGGCGTCAACCTTGACCTGAGCCCCTCCCGCCTGGCCGATTGCCTGAAACAGGTTGGATTTGCTTTTCTGTTTGCGCCCTCTCTGCATAAGGCTGCAAAGCACGTCCAGACCGCGCGGCGGGAATTGAAGTTGCGAACCGTCTTCAACCTGCTGGGACCGCTCACCAACCCGGCTCACGCTTCAGCGCAGGTTGTGGGGGTTTATTCGGCGGAGCTGGTGGACCGGCTGGCGGCGGCGCTCAACATCCTGGGCCTTCGCCGCGCCCTGGTGGTGCATGGACACGATGGATTGGACGAAATCACTACCACCGCCCCAACCAGGGTCGCGGAGGTGCGGGACGGGAGCGTACGCAGCTATGAGATCACTCCCGAACAGTTTGCCATCCGCCGCGCCACGCTCGCCGATATCGCGGGTGGGGATGCCGCCGCCAACGCTCAGATCATCCGTAATATCCTCGCCGGCAAACATTCCCCTCATCGCGATATCGTTCTGCTGAACGCCGCGGCCGCCTTTCTTGTAGCCGGAGAGGCAGATTCCATAAGCGGCGGAATACCGCTTGCCGCCAGGTCAATCGATTCCGGCGCTGCGCTCTCCAAACTGCAATCGCTGATTGAGTTCACACATTCCGCGGCTTGAGAGCGCCCCGAAAAGAAAGCTACCCTTTTGACGCCTGCCGCTTCAGTGCTTCAATCTGCTTTAAGTGGCTGGCGCTGTGATCGACCATCCTTTCCAGCAGATCTCCTACCGTAAAGTTGCGATTGAATTCCGGATGAATCGCGCCCTTGAGCCAATCCTCCGTGCTCAAGCGCCGGAACAGGCGCAGGTTGGATCTTCGCAACAATGCATACTGCGCCACCATCTCAGGCGCGGAGGTCTCGGCATACCCGAGCTGCGTGGCCCAGTCTTCCTGATCGAACGGCCGGATGGCCGGAGTCTTGTCGGCAAGTAGTCCCCGCAGACGATAGGCAAATACAATTTCCACGTCGGCAAGGTGGGCGAGAATCTCCAGAATGCTCCATTTCCCGGGCGACGGCTTATAGCCCAGATCCTTCGGGGAGAGTCCGGAAACGGCCATGGCAACCTGTTGAGGGCTCGCCTCCGCCGATTTCAAAAGCAATTCATACTTTTTTTCGCTCATAGCTGAGTCCCTTAACGTTTCGCGGCTTCGCTTGGGGGCGCAGGAAACGGCGCTTTCTCCATATAGTGGGCAATCTGCACGTTCCACCCAAGCTCCTGCACGATGGAGCCGCGCAAAGCCTGCGACGCCGAGGGTTCCCCGTGGACAAGATATGTGGTGGCCGGAGCCTTCGGAAACGTACGCAGCCATTGCAGCAGCTCGGAGGTGTCCGCATGATCGCTGAACTGTTCGAGCGCGGCCACCTGGGCTCGAATGGGGATCTCCTCGCCGAACATCTTGACCACGCTGCCGCCCCCTTTGATGGTCGCACCGCGGGTCCCCGGCGCTTGAAAGCCAATAAACAAAACAAGGTTTTTGGGGTCGGGCAAGCGGTGCATAAGGTGATGCATGATTCGTCCGCCGGTCACCATGCCACTGGAAGAGACAATGATGCAGGGGTAGTGAACATCGTTGATCTTCTTCGACTCCTCGGTGGTGCTTGCAAAGGTAAAGCCTTCCCATTGGAGCGGTGACCCGAAGCGGGAAATCAGGCTGCGCGTGGCCTCGCTGAACTCACCCGAGTATTTCAGGAATGTCCTCACGGCCTGTATCGCCATCGGACTGTCGGCGAAGACCGGCAAGCGCGGGATTTGTCCCGACTCGATCAATTCCTTCAGCATGAATATCAGCTTTTGGGTGCGCTCCACGGCAAACGCTGGCACCACCACGGAGCCGCCGCGCTGCGCCGTTTCCCGAATCAGCCTGGCCAGTTCGGGCCGCACATCCACCGTGGGATGAACGCGGTTTCCATAGGTGGACTCCATCACCAGCAAACCGGCATCCGCGCCGGAAGCAGGTCCGGTCTGCACCACGCGGCCCGGTGCGGCTTCGGTCTGGTGCACGCGTCCGATGTCACCGGTGAAGAGCATGCGCACACCCGGAGCGGGCGCATCCAGAGTTATCTCCGCCATGGCCGAGCCCAGAATGTGGGCCGCCCGCAAGAAACGGAACGAGGCTCCCGGACGCA
>DASZRZ010000095.1:0-8292 GCA_035548935.1 Terriglobales bacterium | reverse complement strand
CCCACGGCAGCGGCGGCGAAGGGGCGGGTGGTGGATGTGGGTTCGGGAGCGGGCTTCCCCGGACTCGCCCTGCGAATCTACGCGCCGGTGGCGGTTACGCTGATCGAGTCGAAAGAGCGCAAGGCGGTGTTTCTGCGGGAGGTGGCGCGCCAGTTGAAGTTTTCGGATGTGGTGGTATTCGCCGGGAGAGCGGAGGATTACCCTCTGCCACCCGGCGGTGGACCCGTGACGGTGACCATGAGGGCGGTGGAGAAGTTTGAGGAAGTGCTGCACTCGGCGGCACGGATCGCTGCTGCTTCCTTCGAGACCGGCGCAGAAACCGCAGCGCAGACTGGCGTGGAGAGAGGTGCGGTGATGGGGCGGTTGGCCCTGCTGATCGGGGCGGGGCAGGTGGAGCGGGCGCGGCAGTTGGAGCCCCGGTTTGAGTGGGCCGAGCCGGAGCCGGTACCCCGATCCCAGACACGTGTTTTGCTGGTGGGAGAGCTGCCTTTAAGTGGCTCGTAAAAGAATCCACAGGTTTTTCACAATTTGAGTATTTGTCGGCCTTAACCAGCTTTTTTGAAACCCTAAGAGTAAAGCAGTGGTCCCTGATAAGCAGGCACCTGGGGTAAATAGACCATCCAGTGGTAAATATGCCCTGCATTAAGGGCTTTTGTGGACCTAAGCCCGCTGTGCATGAGGCTGCCCTGGGGCTCTCTTGTCCGGATTAAGAACGGCGACCGGGCTCCGGAAAGGGAGAACCCTACTAGTAAAAAGTGGTTTGAATGGAAGGATTTATCTCCGTTAAGTGAAGTGTAAGGTGCGGGATATGTTTGGGTGGGGCGGAAAAGTGGGAAGAAATGCTGATTTTCGGGCGTTGTTATGGGGAGGACCAGAGGCTCTCCGGGGTGGTTTGAGAGCGCCGGTAAGGGGCTGATTTCGATGACTTGCGTGGTTCCCTGCTCTGAAGGGGTCAGGAAAACCTGTGGAAAAACCTGTTTTTGGTACTCAATAGCGGCTTTTAATACCAGATTGGAATAAGTGGAGAGCGGGATTTATAGCGGTATGTTGCCGTGCTTTTTGGGCGGATTTTTGTCGCGCTTGTCGCGGAGCATATCGAGAGCCTGAATGAGTTTGCGGCGGGTGTCGCGGGGGCGGATGACGGCATCGACAAATCCGCGTTCGGCGGCCACGTAGGGATTGGCAAAGCGCTCGCGAAACTCCTCGATTTTCCGGCTGCGCAGGCCGGGATTGGCGTCGGGTTCGTTGCTGGCTCGTTCGAGTTCGCGTTTGTAGACGATATCCACCGCGCCTTCCGGACCCATGACTGCGATCTCGGCAGTGGGCCAGGCATAGTTGACGTCGGCGCGGATGTGCTTGGAGGACATGACGCAGTAGGCCCCGCCATAAGCCTTGCGGGTAATCACGGTAATTTTGGGCACGGTGGCCTCGGCGAAGGCGTAGAGCAGTTTGGCACCATGGAGGATGATGCCGCCATGCTCCTGCTTAACGCCGGGGAGGAAGCCGGGAACGTCCTCGAAGGTGATGAGCGGGATGTTGAAGCAATCGCAGAAGCGAACGAAGCGCGCGCCTTTGATGGAAGAAGCGATATCGAGCACACCGGCGAGCACGGCAGGCTGGTTAGCGACGATGCCGACGGAGCGTCCGTTGATGCGGGCGAAGCCGACGACGATATTACGGGCGTAGTGCTCCTGCACCTCGAAGAAGTATCCATCGTCGATGACGGCGGTGATGACTTCCTTCATGTCATAGGGCTGGTTGGATTCGGCGGGCACGAGGTGGTCGAGAGCTTCGCCGCGGGTAGTGGCAGAGTCTTCGTCCGTGGTAGCGCCGTTGTTTGCGGGGCGGCGGGGCGCGTCGTCGATATTGTTGGAGGGAAGAAAGCTTAGCAGCTCGCGGACCATGCTGAGGCATTCGGCATCGTCGTGGGCGAGGAAGTGAGCAACTCCGCTGACGGAGTTGTGAGTGGCGGCTCCGCCGAGTTCTTCCTTGGTGACCTCCTCGTGGGTGACGGTACGGATGACGTCGGGCCCGGTGATGAACATATACGAGGTCTTGTCGACCATGAGGGTGAAGTCGGTGATGGCGGGAGAGTAGACTGCGCCACCGGCGCACGGCCCCATGATGGCGGAAATTTGCGGCACAACCCCGGAGGAGAGGGTGTTGCGGAGGAAGATATCGGCATAGCCAGCGAGGGACATGACGCCTTCCTGAATGCGGGCGCCGCCGGAATCGTTGAGTCCGATGATGGGGGCACCGACGCGGAGCGCGGTGTCCATGATCTTGCAGATTTTGGCGGCGTTGGCCTCGGAGAGTGAGCCGCCGAATACGGTGAAGTCCTGGGCGAAGACGAAGACCAGGCGGCCGTCGATGCGGCCATAGCCAGTGATGAAACCGTCGCCGTAGATTTTCTGCTCCTGCATCCCGAAGTCAGTGGCGCGGTGGGTGACGAACTTGTCGGTCTCCTCGAAGGAGCCCTCGTCGAGCAGGAAGTCGATCCGTTCGCGGGCCGACATTTTGCCGTCGCGGTGCTGGCGGTCGCGGCGCTCGGAGCCGCCTCCGGCTTCGGCGAGTTCGTTAAGGGCTTTTAATTCCGCGAGCTTCCGCGCATGATCCATAGCTGGGGATTATAACCACGGGGCGGGTGCGGCGGAACGCCGCCAATCCAAGTAAAAATGCGGGTGTAGGGAGTGCCGTGGCTGATAAAATCGAGGCCAGCGTTTATCCAAAGGCAGGCTCCTTGCGGTAGGCAGGCGGAGGCAGGAACGTTGATCGAGCTGGCACCTTCAATTCTTTCCGCGGATTTTGCGCGACTGGCAGAGGATGTGGAAGCCGCCGCAGAGGGCGGAGCCACGCTGCTGCATGTGGACGTTATGGATGGACACTTTGTGCCCAACATAACCATCGGGCCGCCGGTGGTGGCCTCGCTGCGCAAGGCAACCAATCTGCCCCTGGACGTTCACCTGATGATCGAGAATCCGGACCAATATATTCCGGCGTTTGCGGATGCGGGCGCCGACTGGATTTCGGTTCACCAGGAGGCGACGCGGCATCTGCACCGGACCCTGGAGTTGATCCGCTCGCGCGGGCCGCGGGTTGGGGTGGTAATCAATCCGGCAACTCCTGTGGCGACGCTGACGGAGGTTTTGGACATGGTGGATTTTGTCCTGGTGATGTCGGTGAATCCGGGCTTTGGCGGGCAGAAGTTTATTCCGTCGGTGTTGCACAAGATTGAGCAGCTGGCGGTGATGAGGGCGCAGCGCAATCCCGGAATGCGGATTGAAGTGGATGGCGGCATCACGAGGGAGACGGTAGGGGCTGCGGTTCGGGCCGGGGCGGAGGTGCTGGTGGCAGGCAACGCCATCTTCGGTTCGGGCAATCCCAGCATGAATGCGCAGCTATTGCTGAAAACGGCATTGGCGGCCACCTTGCAGAGGGTGTGAAGACAGCAGGGAGCACGCGGTTCTTTGTACTATTCAGTAAACTTTTTCTAGTAGACTAAAGAGACAGGTATTGGGATGGTTCCCTTTCGAGCCGCGATCCGGGCCGAAGACGGCTGGGCGGCGCTCCCACGAGGGTAGGTAATGGTTCATCGCAGAAACCCTGTTTTGCTGCAGCCGTTGGCTGTATTTCTCCTGGCGCTGGGACTGATCCTTTCCGGCTGCACCAATAAACATGTAAAGAACCCGCTGGCGGAGGTGGGATCGAAGCAGCCCGACAAGGTGCTGTTCGATCGCGCCATGGATGCCATGAAGCACAACAAGTTCGACGTGTCGCGGATCACGCTGCAGACGCTGATTAATACGTATCCGGACTCGGAGTACATAGCGCGGGCGAAGCTGGGGGTGGGCGACTCGTGGTATGCGGCGGGGGGATCGGCGGGATTCGCGCAGGCTGAGGCCGAGTACAAAGACTTCATCACCTTCTTCCCCAACATGGCGGAGGCGGCGGAGGCGCAGCTCAAGATCGCGAACATCCACTACCGGCAGATGGAGAAGCCAGACCGGGACTACACCCACGCCAAGCGTGCGGAAGAGGAGTACCGGCTGCTGATGCAGCAGTTTCCCGACAGCAAACTCATTACGGAGGCCAAGTCGCGGCTGCTGGAGGTGCAGGAGATTCTGGCGGAGCGCGAATTCCGAATCGGGCACTTCTATTTTGTGCGGCAGTCATGGCCGGCGGCGATTGCGCGGTTGAAGTCGCTGGCGGACACGTATCCGCTCTACAGTTCGGCGGATGAGACGCTGTTCCTGCTTGGGCAGTCGTATGAAAAGCAGGTGGAGGCGGTGCGGGCAGCCAACCTCGTTGAGGTGGCCAAGGGAACGCTGATCCGCAGCTATAGCGACGAGGCGGCGAAGGCTTATGGGAGGATTCTGACCCGGTATCCCCTGCTGCCTCGAGCGGTGGAGGCCAAAGCACGCCTGGCGGCGATGAAGTACACCCAACCGCAGGCCACGCCGGAGGCCATTGAGCAAAACCGGCAGGAGCAGGCCAGCCGCAGCGATCAGGGAATGACCGGGAAGCTGTGGTCGAATTTCAGCAGGCATCCTGACCTGCACACGGCGGTAAGGGTTGGCGAGCCCACCATGGACGAACCGAAGCAGACGAGCGCTCCGGAGGTGTTGAGGGCCGCGTCCAACGCAGTGGCGGAGGCTACGAAGATGGCCTCTGGAAACGGCAATAGCAATGTGAGCGTGGAAGCTGTCAAAAGCGGGGAGCCCGCCCCGAACCAGCCGGTTCCGCGCTCAGTAACGGTTCCCGACAAGGACACCGGGATTGGCGAATTGGTACCGTTGAGCAACGGGGAGGCGGCTCCGCAGGTGCAGGCGGCGGATGTTCCCCAGCCCGCCCCGGCGCAGTTGAATGAGGCGGCCAAGCCTACGGAAGTAAGGTCGGACAATGTGCCGCAGAAGCAGACCGAGTCGGAGCAGAACTCATCGAGTTCCAAGAAAAAGAAGAAGGGTTTGCGCCGGGTTTTCTAGGCCCCCAAACCAGAGTTACGGGTGGGGATTTGGTAATTAAGGGGGCGGCTTTGAGGCCGCCCCTTTAGTTTTTGTGCCGAAACAGGCTAACTTACGGAACAAGCTAAAGTACAGGGGTTACGGTGCCCTTCCGGCATTGAGCTGGCAATTGACTTGGTGAAGGGGACACAGTAAGTTTTCAGCGTTCCCTGCTTTCCCGAAAGGCACCTGGTGGCATTCAAGATTTTACTCGCCGACGACAGCGTCACCGCCCAGAACCTGGCGAAGAAGATACTCACCGACGTCGGTTATGAGGTGATCCCTGTGAGCAACGGGGCAGCCGCCATGAAGAAGATCGAGTCGGACCATCCGGACCTGCTGATCCTCGATGTTTTCATGCCGGGATACTCCGGTCTGGAGGTTTGCGAGAAGGTGCGCAATGCGCGGGAGACGGCTTCGATCCCGGTGCTGCTGACGGTGGCTCCCATGGAGCCTTACAGTCCGGCGGACGGTTTGAAGGTCAGGGCGGATGGGGTGATTCTGAAGCCGTTTGAGGCGCGAGACCTGCTGCCCGCGGTGGAAAAGTTTCAGGAGAGAATGGCCGCCGGAAACTATCGCAATGCGCCGGTGGAAGCCAAGGCGGAAAGCAAGACGGAAGCCGCGACCATATCCGTTGAAGACTCCGCAAGCGTGGAGCGGGAAAACAATTATGGGCAAACCGCCCAATCAAGTTCCGACAGAGCATTGGAATTGCCGGCAGAAATGGCATCAGCACCGGCGTATGGCATTGGGAATATGGGAGGCATTGGTCTTGCCGAAGGCGGAGATTCCTCACTGCCGCGGTTGAGCCTGGAGCCTGAAAACTACGCGAGCGCCTACGAGGCGGATTACAGCGAAGCAGCGCCGGTGGCGACGGCGGTGGAATCGTATCCGGTGGAATCACACGCGGAAGAATCGCACAAGGAAGTTGCAGCGGCAGCGGTGGAGCATGCCGCAGGCAGCCCGATGCACGATTCAGGAATGGCATCCTTTGCGGTGGAGCGAGCTGAGGAAGCGCAGGCTACTTCCGAAGAGCATGCTTCTGAAGAACACACTTCTGAAGAACATCGGGCCGAGGGACAAAGCGAAAATGAAGGTGTGCTCTCCCAGGCTTTGAATTCGCCGGGGTTCGATGCCGCCGTTGCGGCGGATTCCGAGCGAAGGGGGATGTATGAGCCGGGAATTTTCTCCAGCGCATTCGGCAATCATGGGATCAATGTGGCGCACTCTCTGGAGAATGGGGAGTGGAACCGGGAACGGCTCCCGATCACTGCGGAAGAGCGTCTTGAATCCAGTGGGGAGCACGAAGCCGGCTCGGGGATCGAGGCGGCGATGACGGGCAAGGGTCCAGGGCTGGAGATGGTCGTGGACCATGTTGAAGCCACTGAGTTTGCGGCAAAATTTCCAGACAGCTTCCGGGCAGAGCCGCATGCGGAGTTTACGGCTGAGGCATGGAGCGAGCCCGCGCATCAGGAGCATCCGGTGGAAGCAGATTTGAATGGGGCGCTTCCGGAAGCAGTCTACGGCGAGTCCCGGGAAGTCTATTCGAGCGAGTCCAGTGCAAGCGGAATCCTCAAGACTGCGATGCCCGATGAAGTTCAGATTGCGGAGGTTGTAGGACGGGTGCTCGACCGTCTGCGGCCGCAGATTCTTTCCGAAGTGATTCGTGAATTGAGCGGCAAATAGCCGACCCCGATCCGTGACGCGCTGGCCTGCGCGACCGGCAATTTAAACAATAAAATCAATTCATCATTATCAGTAGCAGCATAATCACTCACGTCCAATCAGTGACATGTATTCCTGATCCGAACGTTTCAGGGAAGTGATGCCCGCTCGCCCGCCCGGGCTTGAGAGAGACCTAAGAGGATGCCTGCATTGGGAAGGCGTCGTAAGGAAAGAAAATAGAAAAAACAGTGCCGTGTTTTGTGCCGTCCATGCGGCTGCGAACCTGGACCGTGGCCTCATGCCGCGAGAGGATGTCGGCGCTTACCCATAAGCCCAGACCCGTGCCGGTAGCTTCCTTTGTCGTGAAGAAGGGTTTGAAAATGTGCTCACGGGTTGCGGCGGTCATGCCGTGTCCGGTGTCGGCGATGACGATGCGTACGCCCCTTTTGCCGGTTCTCCTGTTGGTGGCCTCGTGCTCACGCAGGATGATTCTGCCGCCCAATGAGCTGGCGTCGATTGCATTCTCCACGATGTTGGTGAAGACCTGCCGGAGGTCGTTCTCATAAGCCAGAATCGTACGTGTTTGCTTGTAACGCTTTTCCACGGTCAGCGCTGCGTTGGAGAGGCGTCCGTGAAAAAGGGCAAGCAAATCGTCAAGGATGGCGGAGAGGCGAATTTCGCGCGCGCTGGTGGACTGCCTATGGAATCGCAAGGTTTGCAGGGTGATCTGCGAAACGCGGGCAAGCTCGGATTGCGCCACATCCACGTAGGCTTTCGCGTCGGGGGGGAGCCTGGTGCTACCAATCAGGAAAAGCAGGTTGGTCACTGCTTCCAGAGGGTTGTTGATCTCGTGGGCGATGGAGCTGGCAAGGCGGCCAACCGCGACCAGTTTTTCATTCTGGATGAGAACGCGCTCGATGACTGCGTCTTGTTTTCGTCTGTCTTCGAGATCGCTGAGGTCGAACAGAGTTCCGAGGCGGTTTCCAACCTGCTGGAAGAACGTTTCATACTGCACATCAAAACGAAGCCGGGAACTAATGCCCAGCAGAAGAACTCGTGCGGTCCCCAATTCAGCGGAGCCAACCGGGAGAATGTAGGCGCTAGGCCCAGGGGAGCACTCCAGGCCGATACGCTGCCGCACGTTGTTGAGCAACTGCGGAGCTTTGGATTTTGCCACCTCGGAAACCGGCCAGGACGCGGGGGAAAAGCAGTGGGATTCCGCGCCCGTGTGTGCAATCAATCCGGCAGTGCCCTTGGCGCCAATTTCAAAAATGGCCGCGAATGGGATGTCGTCTTTGTTGCCGGCGAGCGTGTCGATGAGATGAGCCGCCAGGGAGCCGGGGAGGGAGCGCCTGCCGGAGAGGGACATGATTGTCATAAGCGTGCGCTGGCGGCGCGTGCCAAGCACCTGCTCGGTGGTTTCGCTACAAACGACGAGAGTGCCGCAGACGATGCCATCTTTATCGCGGACGGGGCTGTAGCTATAGGTCCAAAAGACCTCTTCGAGCATGCCATCGCGGAATATGGGGACCAGTTGATTGCTGTGCCACGAAGATTCACCACGGGTCATGGACGCTTCGATCTGCGGTCCGATGATCGGCCAAATCTCAGGCCAGCACTCAGGGCC
>DASZRZ010000094.1:0-9658 GCA_035548935.1 Terriglobales bacterium | reverse complement strand
TGGCAAAGGACTTGAGCGGAACCGATTTGCCCGCATCGTAGCTGCGGACGGCTTCCACCAGTCCAATCACGCCCGCCTGAATCAAGTCCTCCATGGGTACGTGCTGCGGAAGGCGCTCGTGAATGCGGCGCGCAATGTAATACACCTGCGACAGCTCATTCAAAATGAGTTCGTCATTGTCGATAACAGTTTCGCGGCTTTGCGCGTAAGCGGCTTCGATCATGATTTCCTCGCTTTATGCAGGGGAGCCTTCATCTCACGGCTCCAATCGATTGCACCGGCACAATGGCCGGAATTTCGGTGGGCGCAAGCACGACAATCTTGGGCAGGAATGGCTCCAGTAGGCGGCGGAGATAGAAGCGGCCCGGCGAAGAGCAAAGAATGACCGGCGGAGCTCCCAGTCCCTGCTCGCCCAGCAGGGAGCGTAATCCGTCGATGACGCGGCGGGCTGTGCTCGGCTGAAGAGCCATGGGATTGACCATTTGAGTCTGAGGAGTCAGTGCCCGAATGCACTCTTCCTCGATGGCACGGTCCAGAGTCACGACCTTAAGCTCTCCTTTGTCGTTGAGCAGCGGACGGACCAGGGCCCTGCCAAGCGAATGCCTTACGGCCTCCACCAGCAGCACCGGGTTCTTGTTAATCGCGGCAGCCTCTACCAGGGTCTCAAGAATTGTTCCAAGATCACGAATCGAGACCTGCTCACGCAGAAGTTGCTGCAGAATTCTCTGCACTTCGCCGAGCGTCATCAACTTGGGGATCAGCTCTTCCACCAGCTTGGGATGCGCCTCTCCTGCCAGATCAATCAGCCGCTTGGTCTCGTGGCGGGTAAGCAGCTCGTACGAGTTTTGCTTGATGATCTCGCTGAGATGGGTGGCAAGAGCCGCGGTGTGATCCACCACCACATAACCTGCGGCCAGCGCCTTGGGCTGCATGTCGGGCGAGATCCAGCGGGCGGCGCTGTTAAATGCGGGCTCGCGAGTTTCTTCGCCGGGAATTGGCTGCGGAGAAGGCTGCGAACTAACCGCAAGAAGAAGGTCGCGGCGCATCTCCCAGCGGGCAACTTCAACTCCGCGCAGATAGACCACGTATTCTCTTTCCCGCAGCGCTAGGTTGTCGGTGATGTGAATGGAAGGAACCAGGAATCCCAGTTGCTGCGCCAGTTGTTTGCGCAAGGAGCGAATCTTGCCGAGCAATTGGCCGCCCTGCTTGCTGTCAACCAGGGGAATAAGTCCTGCCCCAACCTCCAGCATCATGTCGTCGAGCTTTAGGGCGGAATCCAGCCCATCGCTGGTGGAAGCTGCTGCTTTTGGTTTGGACTCCGCGGATGCAGCCGCTGCCTGTTCAATAGCCTCGGTGTTTGCCGCGCTTCTTCTGGCGAGCATGACAAGCAGCAGAGACATCAGTCCAAAGGACAGCTTTGGCAGCCCCGGAATGAGTGCCAGACACAGCATGACACCGGCGCCAATCCATAAGGTGCGGGCCTTGCCCAGCAGTTGCTGGCCAATATCCGATCCAAGCTCGCCCTGCGAGGAGGCGCGCGTGAGCACGATCGCGCCCGCCACGGATACCAGCAGCGACGGGATCATTTTCACCAGTCCATCGCCGACGGTAAGGACCGTGTAGGTCCGGAGCGCCTGCTGGAACGGGGTGCCATGCTGAAAGACGCCAACCAGGAATCCGGCAATGATGTTGATCGCCGTAATCAGGATGGTTGCCATGGAATCCCGCTGGCTGAAGCGTGCGGCGCCATCCATTGCGCCGTAGAACTCGGCTTCACGGGCAATCTGCTCGCGGCGGCTGCGTGCCTGGCTCTCTTCAATCAATCCGGCATTCAAATCGGCATCGATTGCCATCTGCTTTCCGGGCATTGCATCGAGGGTGAAGCGCGCCGTTACTTCGGCGGTACGTACCGCGCCATGACTTACCACCAGGTATTGAATGGCAATCAGCGCCAGAAACAAGACGAACCCTACAACGTAGTTTCCACCGACCACGAATTGTCCGAATGCCGCAATGACGCTTCCCGCAGCCGACGCGCCTTCATTGCCATGAAGCAAAATGCGGCGGCTGCTCGCCAGGTCGAGCGAGAGCCGGAACAGGGTCAGCAGCAGCAGAAGGCTGGGAAATACCGAGAACTGAACCGGCTTCTGAATTTGAAGCGCTACCAGAAGCACCAGTACGGAAGCCGTAATGCTCGCCGCCAACAGCAGATCGATCACAATCGCCGGAAGAGGCACGATCATTACGAATACAGTACCCACCGCGGCAACCGGAACCAGCCACTCGGACCCCTTGCCACCCATCAGCGACAACATCTTCGATTTCATGTCCATGTTCAAACCTTCTGCGATCAAACCCTCTGCAAATTACCGTTTCAAATCCTGCGGATTTTTCTGCCTTCTTTGTGCCTCAGCCTGGATGCGGAACACGAAAGCAAGAATCTCGGCGACGGCCTCGAAAAGCTTGGCCGGAATGGGACGTCCCACGGCAACGGTGCGGTAAAGAGCATGTGCCAGCGGCGGATTCTCCATGACAGGTACGTTGTTCCAGCGGGCGACTTCCTTGATCTCCAGGGCCAGTAGGTCGCGTCCTTTCGCCACTACGATGGGAGCTTCCATCGACATTTCGTAACGAAGTGCAATCGCATAGTGGGTCGGGTTGGCAATTACGACGCTTGCCGTTTCCGTATCGCGCAGCATCTGCTTGCGACGGATATGGCGCTGCATCCGCCGGATTCGGCCCTTCACCTCGGGATTACCTTCGGACTCCTTCACCTCCTGGCGAAGCTCTTGGCGGCTCATCTTCAGGTCGCTTTCGAGCTTGCGCCAGATCAGCGCATAATCGATTCCCGCCCATGCCAGGAACACCAAGCCTGACTTCCATACCATTTCCCAAATGGCAGATGCGAGAAAGCTGGCGAAGGCGCCCAGATGGAGGCTGGAGGCCTGCACCATGACGGGCCATTTGGATTGAAAAATTGAAACTCCAATCCAAACAATTGCCCCAAACGGAATCAGGGACTTAAGCAGGCCGCTCATGCCCGCCATGGAGAACATCTGCTTTAAACGTTCCGCTGGATTCAGTCGCTCCGGCTTGGGGGCCAAGGCTTCCGGAGACATCACGAAGCCGCCCTGCATAACGCCGCCAGCTACAGCGCAAACCCAGGCGGAGCCCATGACCGGCAAAATCCACCAGAAGACACCCATCGATGTCCAGAAGAAGGCGGGACCACCGGGCCGCAGGGGCTCTTCCACTGCAAAATCCAGCATCCTGGCGAAAAGACCGCGCCACTGCACTACAAGATTAGGCAGCAGGAAGGTAAGCACCAGGAGTGCCGCTCCCCAGCTCAGCACGCTCGAGAGCTCTCGCGAACGTGCTACCTGGCCTTTGCGGCGGGCCTTTTGCCGCCGCTGAGGTGTTGCCTTCTCTGATTTATTCGAATCCGCCATTTATGATCGCGCCAGATGAAGCAACTGCTCTGTGTACTGAATCGACTGCGCAAAGTACCGGTCGAACATATCGGGCCACGATCCAAGTACGGACACCAGAACAACCAGGCCCAATAAACTCTTGGCAGCAGGACCTAAAAGAAGCAGCGGCATCTGGGGAGAGGCCCTTCCCAGCAATCCCAGAACGATGTCGGCAAGAAGGGTGGCAGCCAGTACCGGCGCCGCAATCTGTAACGCTACTTCGAGCATCACGGCCCCTTGCCGAAGCAGTGCGGCCATGAACATTGGGTTGATGGTTGCAGTGCCCGGAGGCAGATAGTCAAAGCTGCGGGACAGCGCCTTCAATATCCAGTGGTGCACATTCATCTGAAGAAACAAGAGAATCGCCACGGTTCGATGGAACAGGCTCATTACGGTGCTTTCTACCTCGGTCTGTGGATCCAGCAGGCTCACCAGTGAATATCCCATTTGAATGCTCAGAACCTGTCCCGCCAACTGGGCCGCTTCAAAAACCATGTTGCTGGTGATGCCGAAGGCCAGCCCAATGAGCAACTCGCTCGCGGCCAGCAGGGGCCAGCGCGCCAGGTCCACCGGACCAATGGTCGAACCGTAGACTGGATACAGCACAGCGGTGATCGCAATTACCATCGCTGCTTTCATTCGCGCGGGAATCACGGCGCTTCCAAAAAATGGCGCGAACATGGCGATCCCGGAAACACGCAAACCAATTACGAGTACCGCGCCCAAAATCGAATTCAGTGCGATATCCATGATTCCTTAGCGAGCATAGGGCTGTAGGTCGGAGAAGAGCCTTACCGTGAACATGCTCAACTCTCTCCACATCCATGGCATAAGAAAAAACAGTCCAGCGGCGGTCGCCAGCAGTCGCGGCACGCTTGATATGGTTGAGTCCTGAAGTGAGGTTAGAACCTGAATAATGTTGATCAGAAGACTTACGACCACGGCAATGGCCAATACCGGGCCGCCAATCATCGCAACCTCACGCAGCGTGAGCCGTCCCAGATCGATTACCTGTTCAATGGGCATCCGTTTAACCTTAAGCAAAACTCTTCATCAAAGAGCCAATCAGCAGATTCCAGCCATCCACCATCACAAAGAGCATGAGTTTGAGCGGAGCCGAGATTACAACCGGGGGCAATTGCAGCATTCCCACGGAGGTGGTGATGGAAGCCACCACCATGTCGATGACGAGAAAAGGCAGAAAAAGTATCGCTCCGATCTGGAACCCGGTTTTCAACTCTGAAACTATGTACGCCGGCACCAATACGCGAAACGGAATGCTCTCAGAGTTTCTTGGGCGAGGTTCTTTGGCGAGTTCAAGAAACAGAGCAACGTCTTTTTCCCGTACATAGTGCTCCATGAATTGCCGCACCGGAGCTCCCGCCAGCTCCACCGCCTGCATGGCTGTTACCTTTCCGTTCTGGAGCGGTAGTACGGAACTGTCGTAAACCTTCAAGCCCACGGGCTGCATGAGAAAAAATGTGAGTGCAATGGAAAGTCCAATCAATGTCTGATTGGTTGGCGTGCTCTGCAAGCCGAGCGCCTGGCGCAGGAAGTGGAAGACCACCAGCAGCCGCGAGAAGGGCGTCATGCACAACAGAAGCGACGGAATCAGCGTAAGGACTGTGAGCAGTACGACGATCGTCCAGGGCATGGACGAGGTACCCAAACCTGTGATGCGCAGCTCATTCGGATTTACGGGGCTCGCCGGGGCCTGTAATGGAGGGGTAGGCCGCCGCGGCAGGGCTGCGGGCAAAGTCATGTGCGCCGTGCCTGGCGCAGGCATGGGCAAAGACGGTAGTGCCTGCGGAAAGTCGGAATAGGGAAGAGTCGGAGCGGTAGGGACGAACTCCGGCAGCGCTTCTTCTGCAAGCAGCATTCCACTGCAGGCGGCAATCACCAGCCCCAGGGCTACGATGCGAAGCGCGAGAGTTGACTTCTTCATGCCTTCATTCCATTCAACTCGCAGGCCTGTTTAAGAGCGTCGGAAAATGCGCTGGAAGAGTCCAGTTGAGCCAGTAGGGATACCGACGCAGCGCCACCTCCCAGTAGAAATTGGCGGCCATCCACCTGAACCAGTGCGATGAAGCGTTTGTCGCCGAGTGGAACGGTTTCGCAAACGCGAAGGCGCTTTCTCGAATGGGACTTCGCCAGCTTTGTTCCTGCCCAGCTGAAAGCGCTTACGATGGTCCGCCCGGTGGCTGAAATGGCTTTCAGCAGCTTTCCTGCCGCTAGAGGGTTCTCAATCCGAATGCGCAGTCTCAAAGAGGGGATGCGGATGGCAGCCGCTGGCACCGGAGCGTATGCATCGGGTACGGGGTGAATTGCGTTGGCAAACTGTTCCTGAAAAGCGTAACTCATGCCAGCTCCGTGATACGTCCGGCCAGACGTTCGCCAGCAACTTCAAACTGGCACCAGCCGATGAGTGCTCCATTGGCATGCAGTGGAATATCGGAAGCTTCGCGGAAGGCGGTCTGAACGATCGAACCCTTCGCAAGACGAAGCAGATCGCCGATGGTGAAGCCGACTACCGGAACCTCAAGCGTCAGGGTGCAGGGCAACCATTGAAAGCGCTCAATCGATTTGCCCGCCGTTGAGTCCGGGCTGTTTACCGCGGCGTCTATGATGGGTTGACTTGTCATGACCTTTGCCGGTTTACGCCTGCGCCAGCTCGGCGAGGCATCACGCAAAGATCAATGCAAGTGGTGGGCCGGGATTCCGAATGCCAAAGGAAGGTGAGTCAGTGCAGGCAAAAAGTCAGTCTAAGCTATAGATAAAAATACAGATATCCACGCCGAGATGAGCCTCGGGCGCGCCCGGCCACGCTGGCCACAATTAGAGAAGGAATAGAAAATGGCAAGCGTCACGGTACGGAACCACGCTCCGTACCGTGAGCCTGCTAATTGACTTCTAATGCGCGGCTACGATCAGCGCTTCAGATTGATCGTGTCCTGAGTGATTTCATCGAATGTGGTAACGACCTTGGCATTCGCCTGGAAACCTCTCTGTACCAGAATCATCTTCGTGAATTCCTGCGAGATATCCACGTTGGACAATTCCAGTGCACCACCGGAGAGCGTTCCACGTCCCGCGGTTTTGGGCGAGCCGATTACGGCTGCTCCCGAAGCCAGGGTAGGCAGAAAGTAGTTGCCTCCGGTGCGAAGCAGTCCCTGATTGTTGGGGAAGTTGCCCAGCGCAATCTGTCCAATCGCAAGGGTCTGACCGTTGCTGAACGAACCCTGGATGATGCCATCCGAGCCGATAATCGCAAACGTCTGCAACGTGCCGCTTCCATACCCGTCCTGATTGGTAGTGGAAGTTGTGCTGGGCGAGGCCACCTGAGTGAGCAGTGAAGAACCACCTGAATCCGCGAGGTTCCAATCGAAGTTCATGGCCGATGCGCCGTCGATGAGATTGTTGATGGCGATGCCCGCGATATTTCCGGAGGGGGAAGTCAGGTTTCCGCTGCCGTCGAATGCCAGGGATCCGCTCTTCAGTACGGTTGGAGTACCGCTTCCTCCCGTATCAGCCGCGGGAAGCGTGACTTTGTAGTCCCACGCGTTGGAGGCCGTCTTGGTGAATTCGAAGGTGAGAACGTGCGCCAGTCCCACGGAATCATAAACCGTCAGCGGTGTGGAGTAGTTGGAGCCCACGGCGGCGCTGGCGTCCAGGTTGGTCCGCAGCTGAATCTTGGTTGTGGCGGCCGGTGGGCTCACCTGGCCTTGTCCAAGTTCCAGAGGAACCAGGCCCAGACCGGGATCAATGACGCCGTTGGTCGAGGGGTATCCCATAACGTTGCGCCCGTCCTGGGTCACCAGTTGTCCCGAGGAGTTGATTCCGAAATTTCCTGCCCGGGTAAACTGCAATCCACCATCTTTCTGCGTGACGAAGAACCCTTCTCCCATGATGGCCACATCGGTGGGGACGCCCGTGGTTTCCACGTTTCCACTGGTGAATACCGAGGAGATGGAGTCCACCGAAGCGCCGGCGCCAACCTGAACCGGATTTCCCGCGCCTGTGGTGCCGATGTTCTGGTAGAACATGTCGCGGAAAGTGACTCGTTCATTCTTGTAGCCGACCGTGTTCAGGTTAGCCAGATTGTTGGAAATAACCGACAACGCATTGGAGCTGGCGGTAAGTCCGGAAAGAGGAATTGAAAATAGAGGCATTAGTTAGCTCCTGTCACGGCTGAAGTGGATTGTGGAACGGATGGATCTCCCTGAAGCGTCTTGCGAATTTCGATCAACTGATCCAGTTGGTTCATGGACAGCATCTGCCCTACCATCTGATTTGCGTCCATGGGTGAAAGTGGATCCTGAGCCTTGAGCTGCGTCACCAGCAGCGTAAGGAACATGTCTTTGGATTGCTGCGTCGCCTTACTGGTCGATGTTGCGCCTGGATTGGTGGTCGAGGCTTGTACGATTCCTGCTATGTCCATTGTTGGTATCTCCTGTTGTTGCCGCTGAATTGTTCGAATCGATTCCTAAATCCTTATATCGAGGCCGTAACCGGGCTCGTCCATTGCAACCACATGCGCTTCCGTTAACGGCGCGGTGAATTCCAAAGGCGCTGCCAACGGAGTTTGTGCCGTGTACTGACGCTGATCCCGCGACTGCTGCTGATCCGTGCTTGTATGGCTGCCGTTCCAGTCTCCGCTGATGGTGATGTTGCCCACGGCAACCTGCTGCGTGGCCAGTTTTTCGTGCAGCCCCGGTAGATCGGCGGCAAGAGCGCTTCCCAGTTGCCGGCTTCCAGTGGAGATGTCAGCAATCAGCTGGCGGTGCTCAAAGAACGCCCGAATGCCTACCGTGCCGAACTCGACCGAGTGCACGCCGACTTTGAACTCCGTTTGATCGATTCGATCCGCCATGCGGGCCGCATTGAGAGCGGATACGGGACGTTCTACTGAAAGATCGCCGGCATCGTGTCCGATTCCCCTGGGAGAATCAGAACGTCCCGTCTCATGGCCATGGAGTTCTTTCGTCTGCCGTTCCGGTTCGGACCCTCCCAACACCGGATTGTTTCCAGGCACCACGGCTGGCGCGGCAGGCTTGGCGATTATTTTTGGTTGCGTCTCTTTCGTTTCGGCCCGGGCCGTTACAAAGTTGGCAGGCTGCTCTTCCAAATCTTTTTCGCCGTCGGTTGACGAGATATTGAAGGTGGAACTGGTCGCCTTGCCAGTGGCGCGTTGCTTGTTATCTCCCGGTGTCTCCGGTAACAAGGTGCTTTCTGCCGTTACCACGGGCGGGATGATTGTTTGCGCGGAAGCGTCCACACTGGCGGCGGTGGAAATGGCATCGCCAGCCGTAACCGGTTGAGATGACGAAGCCTCAGGGGCGTGTGATTCTATCGCCGGATTGAGCCCCTGCGGGACATCGCTGTTTTGACTGGCGAATGATCTGCTTTTTCCGTGCGACGTGATTTGCGCTGCAGAATTCGTTACGACGGGGATTGCTTTCGGATCCACTCTCTCATTGAGAGCGGATTGTTGCGGAAATGAGCCTGTCTCGCTGGCAGCAACCGGTAGCTGGGCGTCAACTGGGCCGTCCTCGATAGGACGTTCGTTATTAGTAGCCCCGAAATTAGCAGCCCCAAACGCCTCGGAATTGGTGGCCGCTCCGTTGATGTTCACTCCGGGCGAGGCCGTCCTTATCTCCGCTTGCTGGATACGGAGTGCCTGCTTTGCAGACGTGTGGGCCGCAGCATCGCCATCGGCTTTAGCTGCAGTTGCAACTTCTGCAAGCGATGTCAAAAGCGCAGTAACGGGATTCGCAGGTTCAGCAGCCTCCGTGGTATTTGTGGGGGCAGGCTCGAAGGACGCATCTGGTACGTCTTGCCTGGATTGCGCCGGTGCTCCGATCTCTTCCGCTTTGTCCGAAGCGGTAAATGAATAGCCAACAGGAGCTTGCATGGCGGCAAAATTTGCTTGCCCGATTGGCGTCTGCGAAATCGACGTCTGCCCAATTGCCGTCTTACCCATGGGAGATTGTCCGGGAGTGACTCGCGTATCGTCCGCAATGGCGCTTACGAAATCTCCATCTCCTTCACTGCCACTCGCGACCGGGACAACTCCAAACCCTTCCGCCGGAGGCGCGACTGGGGCTGGCAATATCGGAACGATGGCGGGAGCGGTGATGGAAGGGGTTATTTCCGGGAGATCATTTTCGGTTACGTTCTTTTCTTTCTTC
>DASZRZ010000093.1:0-4663 GCA_035548935.1 Terriglobales bacterium | reverse complement strand
TGACGACCTGCGGCATCTCACCACGGCCGCCGATCTACTGGCCAAGTGCTTCGAATAACGCGCTGTTGATGGTGATGGTCGAGCCCACCCCGCAGAGCGAGTTTGCGCCGGTCAGATTACTTTCTGCTCTCGATGGGGTCTGGCGCGGTATCGAAGGGTTCCGCCTGTAACTTGCCGCCCTGCTTCAGCAGGACTTCCACTTTGCCCTCCGCCTCTTCCAGCTCCTTGCGGCATTGATTGGAAAGCTGCATGCCCTCCTCGAACAACTTTAATGCCGCCTCAAGGGGAATGTCGCCCTTTTCGAGCTGAGTCACAACCTGTTCCAGCCTTTGCAGGCACTCTTCGAACTTTGGCAAGGGTTTCTCCCAGGAGAATTCTAACGTATTTTGATGGGCGCAGCGGAGCCCAGGCTGATTCGCCCAGTCCGCCCAACCTCACCCGCCGGAGAATCGTTCAGGCGGTGGCCTCACTGGAAATTCCCAAAACTTCCAGCACATCGACGGCGGCGGAGTACTTGCCCATGGGAGCGCTGATCTGAGCGCCTTGAACCACGCCGCGCAGAGCGGCCAGCATCTCGCGGGCGATCTGCACGCCTTCGGCACGCGCGTCATCGGGATTGGTGTGGCGGCCCATGCGCTCAACAACGCTGTCGGGGATCGATACCCGGAGTTCATTCTTCATGAATTCCGCATTGCGAACACTGGTCAGCGGCCAGATTCCCGCAATTACCGGAATACGCACGTGCTCGATGGCGCGGAGAAAATCCAGCAGCAGCGCGATATCGAACACCGGCTGGGTAACCACGTACTCGGCCCCGGCCTGCACTTTGTATTCGAAGCGGCGAATCTCCTCGTCGATATTCGGCGCGCCCGGATTCGCTCCCACGCCGATGACGAAAGAGGTGGAGGAATGGATGTTATTGCCGCCGATGTCCAGTCCGTTATTCAGATTGTGGACGATGTTGACCAGGCCGATGGCGTCCACATCGAAGACCGCCGTGGCGTCGGGATAGTTGCCGAGTTTGGGCGGGTCGCCGGTAATGCAAATCAGGTTGCGAAGTCCCACCGCAGAGGCCCCCAGCAGATCGGACTGAATGCTGAGCACATTCCGGTCGCGGCAGGTGTAGTGCAAAACCGGCTCGATGCCGACCTGCTGCATCATCAACAGCGATAGCGCCTGATTACTCATGCGGGCCGAGGCACGCGGGCTGTCGGGGATATTGATGGCATGCACGCCCACCGACTTGAGATAACTGGCGCCCGCGATTTCTTTGGTGACATCAATGCCCTTGGGCGGAACGATCTCGACCATGGTGGCGAACTCACCCCGGGCCAGCTTGGCTCCGAGCTGCGAGCGCTCGGCAAGCGGCAGGGTGGGCACCGCAGGCTGCTGGCTGGCCTTCTTGCCCACATGGGAGCTTCCGCTGCTGCGGGCCTCTCCGAAGCGCAGCGCCGCCTTCATGGCGCGCAGGTGGTCGGGCGTGGTTCCGCAACACCCGCCGATGAGGCGGACGCCTGCGTTTACAAATTTTTTGGTATAGCTGGCCATGTACTCGGGCGAGCAGAGGTAGATATTCCTGCCCTCGACGGAGCGTGGCATTCCGGCGTTGGGTTGAGCGGAAAGCGGAAGGTTGGTGACCTCAGCCGCGCGCTCCAGAGCTTCCAGCATTGGCGCCGGGCCAATACTGCAATTGCAGCCAATCAAGTCCGCGCCCCAATCGGCCAGCTTGGCGGCAAAGGTCTCCGGGCTGCTGCCATCGAGGCAGTTACCGTCTTCGTCAACCGTTACCTGGGCCACGATGGGAATGGCGGCATCCACGTCTCTTGCCGCAAGGATGGCCTCACGGATTTCGTTGAGGTAGCCGAAGGTCTCCAGCATGAGCAGATCGACGCCACCTTCGACAAGGGCGGCAATCTGCTCGCGGAAGGCAGTCCGGGCCTCGCCCAGGGCTACCTTTCCCAGCGGCTCGACTCTGATTCCCAGAGGGCCCACGGAGCCCGCGACCATGCCGTCGAAACTTTTGGCGGCTTCACGAGCCAGCCGTACGCCAGCGAGATTGATCTCGCGCACCTTGTCGGCAAGGCTGTGCCGTCCCAGCCGGAAAGAATTGGCCCCGAAGGTGTTGGTCTCCACGATGTCGGAGCCAGCCTGGTAGTAGTCGTGGTGGATTTGCCGGATGAGATCGGGCTGCGAGAGATTCAACTCGTCATAGCAGCGATTGATAAAGATGCCGCGGGCATACAGCAGCGTACCGGTGGCGCCATCGCAGAGCACCGGGCGCTGTTTCAGAAGTGAGAGCAGCTTGGAAGCCATAACTGAATGCTAAAACGAATCCCTGGGACTTGTCTGCCGAGGGGGCTTGCCTCCCGAGGGTAGAACAGGGCCAGTGAGCGTTGCTTTGTTATAATCAAACGCTCCTTATCAAGCAAACCCGTTGCATCATGCGCGATCGCTCATGTAACGGGAGGCAGCGCGGCAGGGTGGGCGGAAGCGGCCAGGGGTGTTGGGTTAACCATGCACTTCCGGCGTAGAATTTTATAGAACCAGCGTTATAGAACCAGCGTTTTCGAATCATCGTTTTCGAAACCAGCGTTATAGAACCAGGCGGAAATTCTTGAAGCTGGCATCCAGACTATCTTTCATCCCTTTTTTGCTCCTCATTGCCTCCTGTGGCGGAGGCAACAATGCAAGCACTCCGACCGGTCCCCCCAGTGGCCTTACCACCACCCGCGCACTGGTGACGAACACCTTCGCCCTCGATGCCACGGGGTCGCCCAGCGGACGGATTGAGGTCATCGACGACTCCAAGGACGTGCTCACCTACCAGGTCGGCGGGATCGTCAGCGGCATTACGCGCATGCTGGTGACGCCCGATAAGACGAAAACCATTGTCTATGGGTCCAGTACGCGCTTGTTTTCCCTGATGGACAACAGCACGGAGGCGTTTACCGGCGACTTTCCCTCCAGCCAGTTGCCGGATTTTGTGGACGACTTCCTGATGCTTTCCGACAACAACACCGTGTTTGCGGCGGTTCGCAATGCGCCCATCTCCGGGCAGACATCCGGGGCAGTGGTTGCCATCAGCGTGACCGATAAGACCATCAAGGCGTCGATTCCCGTTCCGCACGTGCGCCGCTTGGTGCTGTCGCACAACGGGGCCAAGATGCTGGCCTTTGCGGATGATTCCAACTCCGCCTGGGTGATCGATACAGCGGCGCTGACCGCGACTCCCGTGGCGGGATTTGATCGGGCTACATGGGGAGTTTTTTCCGGCGATGACTCGACGGCCTACATCCTGAGCTGCGGCGCGGAGTGTGGTGGAAGCGCGGCGGCCGTCACCGTGTTGAATATGAGCACTAATGCTCTGGGGGCACGAATTCCGGTGTCGGGCGCGACGGCGGCGCTGCTGGATTCCAGCAACCTCTACGTGGCGGGGAACGGGGCCGGAGGCGGCAAACTGGACATCATCAACACCGGCACACTCGCCGTAACCAAATCTGGAATCGCCATCGGAGACGGCTTCCACTACCGGATGGTGCTGGCCTCGAACAATAAACTTTTCATTGCCTCCCGCACCTGCACCACGGGATGCCTCTCGCAAGTCGATACCTCGGCGCAGACTGCTGTCGTTTCAACCCCCACCGGCGATGTTACGGGGATGCAGCCGATTCCGGGGCGCTCCGTGGTTTACGTTGCGGAAGGCGGGGAGTTGATCATCTACAACACCACTACAAACCAGCCGCAAAGCACGCAGGTAAATCTCGTCGGCAAGGCCAGTGATATTGTTCTTTTAAACTGACGCTTGTTCCCAAGTGCATGAGCTTCGATCCAACCTCCGCATCGGCCCAGGCAGGAGATGCGCCCTCTCCGGCGGTGCAGAGCTCTGGAGCAACCTCCTTCAACTCTGACGGGCTCTCAGGTTCCCAACCTCCTTTGAACCGCAAGATCGCGCTGCTGGAGCTTTGCGGGCTATTTTTCAAGCTG
Source organism: Terriglobales bacterium (assembly GCA_035548935.1). Lineage (GTDB taxonomy): Bacteria > Acidobacteriota > Terriglobia > Terriglobales > Acidobacteriaceae > DASZRZ01. The sequence goes on along the minus strand of DASZRZ010000093.1, from coordinate 679 downwards.
GGGACACTGGCGTTCGGAGGCCCCGCCGTCCACATCGCGATGATGGAGGAAGAGGTTGTTCGGCGGCGAAGGTGGCTGACGCGGGAGCAGTTTCTCGATTATCTGGGCGCGACGAATCTGATCCCAGGCCCGAACTCCACGGAGCTTGCCATCCACATCGGCCACGCACGCGCAGGCATGGCAGGACTGATTGTGGCCGGGACAAGTTTTATTTTCCCCGCCGCGGTGATTGTGGGCGTCATTGCCTGGCTGTACGTGAAATTCGGTGCTCTTCCGCAGGTAAGTGGAATTCTTTACGGCGTGAAGCCGGTGGTGATTGCCGTGATTGCCCAGGCCGTATGGCAGTTGACCCGGTCTGCCGTGAAGTCCCGCTGGCTGGCTTTGATTGGAGTTGCGGCGGTTGTTTTCACGGCAGCAGGGGTGAATGAACTGGCTGTGCTGGCCGGAGGCGGACTGCTGGCAGTGGGCGGCGGAGTGCTGGCTTCGAGGCGCCTGTCTTTCGTTCCGGGTATGGCTCTTTACGGAGCGCCGGTTTTAAGCGGTGCGGCGCCATCCATGGCTGCAGCGGTGGGTGCGGCTGTGATCCCGTTTTCGTTTTCCTCGCTCTTTCTGGTATTCGCCAAAATTGGTTCCGTGCTCTTTGGCAGCGGCTATGTTCTGGTGGCGTTTCTTCGCTCCG
>DASZRZ010000092.1:0-5905 GCA_035548935.1 Terriglobales bacterium | reverse complement strand
GGAATCGCGTTGTAGGTTGAGGCGTCACTTTCGTGGTTTGAAATTAGATTCCCCAGGGTTAACCGTCCAATTGAAAGTATCGATTGCGCTTAGAAAGGCTGTTTATGGGCCCAAACCGCAGGAATCGAGGCTGGGCACTTTTCACCATATGCCCAAGCCTGTAGCCAGATTGCCTGTCTTCTAGTACTGCCGCGATGGAATAATGCGCCGCACCTGGAGCGGCCATAATGGCCGGCAGGGCTGAGGGTCCCATTTAGAGGCGTCTGCTTCGCGCTTGAACTGACTGCTAACAACATATGGCTCAAGCAGGTATTCCGGATCTTTGAGTATCGAAGTCAGGAGCATATAGGTTTCGCCCCTGGAGGTGACAACATTGAAGTACTCGGTTAAGACGGCATTTCCACTGTAGGGAACTCCGTTTTTGCGTAGGTATCCCGGACGCATGTGGGTGGTGACGACGGCAAGATTACCTCCCGTGCCTGGCTCCGGCCCGCCAAATCCGACCCGCCCAGGGTTCGATGCGCGAACCTGGAATTGCTTCTCCCAGATTGCGGTGGAGAATCCCTGCCATTGGGGCGCACCGCCCTTCCACTGCGCGTCGCCGAAGTGGAAGAGGCGCTTCTGCATACCGGCGTCAATCTCCATCTGCAGGGTGTTGTCGTCGGCCCAGGTGATGTGCAGGCGTCCCGGGATACGCATGATGTTGCCCGCGCCATAGGCGCGGCACTCGTTGCCTTCGGCCTTGTCTTTGTCGGGGTTCCAGTTTCTTGTTACCTGGATTGCCTTGGCGTTGACGGGCAGACTGGCAGTATCGCCTTTAGCCGGAGTGGCCATGCGCCACAGCCAGTCTTCATCAATAATGGAGACCCAATTCCCGGTGATGTCGATCACCGCGCCCGCTTTGCCACTCAAGGGAGCCTTGGCGGCCTTACCCTGGGCCGCAGCGCGGGGAGCGGCAATGAATGCACCCAACACACCCGCCCATATCAATAAATAAAACAAACGCCTTCCAGGAATGTGGTCTTTCGTAGTCATGATTTCCGGTCCTGTTATTTCTTCTCTTGCGGATTCTTTTCGTTCGCCATGTCGCGATAGATGGCTTCGATAAACATGCTGGTCGTCCACGGACCGCTATCCGAGCCGTATCTTCCGTCATAGTCCAGAGTCGGTTTGGCGGCCTTTACTTGTTCCAGGGTCATGCCGTTCTTAACCATGTCCCTCACACGATCGCGGATGATGGTAAGCATGTCGCGGTAGTTGACCACGTCGTTCCGGTCGGACAAACGCCCGTGTCCGGGAATCACGTAGGTTCCGCCTTCCTCGTATTCCCTCGGCACCATCAGTTCAATCAAGGAATTCACCGCATCGAGTTCGCCATCGATGCTTCCGCCTCGGGCCTGATCAATCACCGGATAGCCGACGGTGCTGAAAACATCTCCGGCGCTGATGACATCGGATGTCCGGAACAGGACCAGGGTGTCTCCGTCGATGTGCGCTTTCGGCATATTGAAGAAAAACACCGGCTCCTTGCTGTAGAGCTTGAATCCTTCCTTGCCGAAGGCAATCGCCGACATCTTGCCCGTGGGATCGCTGGTGGTATTCATTGTGTTGTCGCTCACCACGATGGGCGCACCCGTGGGCATCTTGAGGCGGCTGGGATCTTTCTCCTCCTCCATGTTCTGGCCAAGAGCGGCATTGGGCAGAGCCCAGCCCTCTCGTGAGAGTTTGGTATTGCCCCCAATGTGATCGAGGTCAGAGCTGGTATTGACGATGAAGAGCACAGGCAGCTTGGTTAAGCGGCGAATGGTTGCGATCAGCTCGTCGGTGTATTTGGGAAGCCCCGTATCCACCACGATCACGAAGCGCTGACCCACCTGCACGGTAATGTTACTGCCGCCTCCCACCAGCATGTACACGTTTCCCCGAACGTGCATGCAGTGGAGGTTGTTCTTGGGTTCGTACTGCTCCCACCCGCAATCCTCTAACTCGCCGGGCTGAACCTCGTTGGCATGGGCCACGGCGGCAAAAAAAGTTACAAACAGAAGCGCCAGCAAAAGACGCAGAACCCCGGGTTTTATGGTCCCTGTCGCGATCATTCGCCACCTTCCGATGAGCGCTCGGGCGACTCGGCATCTTTACTTACCGGCCTCGGCGGGGGCGACGGCATCTGCGCCATCTTCTTCTGATATTCCGGATACATGGTTTCCTCACCGCCGCGCATCGCCTCATAAGGAATCCCCGTTTGCTCCGGGAACTCGGTGAGCCACGGATTCTTGCCGGGAAGATGATGCGGCACAAATCCCCTGGGATAATCGATCTCGATGCTGAAAATACAGAGGTTGGGGGTAAGCTGCATGCCCTCGTTCATGAACCAGTCGGAGCTTCGCAGCACCGGAGCGGTGGCATACACCGGATCGTAGGTGATGGAAAACAGCGTGAGGTAATCGTGGTGGCGCACGAAGTACTCAACCAAATCCGCGCGATCACTACGGGCCAGCCCATTCCGGCGCATCCAGCCCTCCCGCAGGTGAGTGGTGGTCACCTTCAGCATGTCGCCCTCCCACTCGCCGGTGGAGAACCCCTGCCAGGTGTGAGGGGCCCATTCGGGCGGGTGCGGACGGCCATCCATATATATGGTTCTCTCGGGAAGGTTGTAGCTGGTGGTGGTGTGCCATGCGATCACAGCCTGGGTTAAGCGGTCCACTTCAGGCCATATCCGCATATTGGAAGGCCCGCGGGGCTCGTAATCCGCCGGATGCTCCTGGCACTGGTGCTCCACCATCGCAAGCTGCTCGGCGACCCAACTGTCGCCTCTCAGGCGTGTGGAATCATTCACGGGCATGCCCGAATAATCTCCGATTCGCGGACCCGGTCCGCGCTCGGGGAGATCCTCGTGCTGTTTGGTCTGCCACGGTCCGCCAATATCAATCTGGGCGGCTGCGGGGAAGGCGGCCAATAGCACCATCAATAGTTGGAACAATCGCATACGGCAAACTCCAGGGGTCCCTGACCTCATTTTTCCAATTCTTTGCTCAGGCAAGATAGCAGAATCCGGCTGCATTGTTTCAAAGTGGAATTGCAATTCTGGAACCGGCGCCAACTCCGGTTGCTTACGGTTTTGCCGTCGCAGGCATACTGGGCAACTTCGCATCTGATATTACAGCAGCATCCTCGGGTAAAAGAAGCCCCTGGCGAACCAATTCCGCGGCAGCCTGTCTTCTTTTCGCGGTGAAATCTTCCTGGCTTCGATAGCGTTCTTCGAGCGACAGCCTGGGATCGTTGTTCTGCATCCGCTCTGCACGGGTGGCAGCGAAGGGAATATAACTTCCCACCAGACCGCACAACTCGCCTCCGGCAAAACCGTCAGCCTGAACGTTGCGTCCCGAGTAGGTTCCTGTAGGCACGGTAATTTCAGGTGGTTCGATCCCGCCCAGGGGATTGCCATCCGCATTGGTGCGCGCCACGAACAGAGGATACTCCGGCCCTGAATCCGACGGGGGCTGCTTGCTGTAGTCCGTGAGCCGAAGCCGGTTGATCTCCGGGTTGAACGGGGAACCCGGAATCGCAGGCCACAGCCGGGCAGCCTCCTGCATGGAAACCAGTGTGCCATCCTTGAAATTAGGATACCGGCTCGCTGGCGGCACCACACCCTCAGTTACCCAGCGGTCGAGCGCAATAAACAATGCACGAAGATAATACCTGTACTGGAGCCGGTTTTTAATCTCCCGGCAAGTTCCACGCTGGCGCGTTCCCGGGGCCGACTCGGGAATTTCGTTGGAGTTGTGCGGAACGCCATCGGGGACAAAAATGCGGACATTCTCCGGAATCGCGACCGGCTTGCCACTGGTGTCGGTGTAGAGGAGCGATGCCCGCACCTGCCACAGTTCCGTGTCGCTATCCAGATGAATGATCCGGGGGCAGGTTTTTGATTTTGTGCAGCGCTCGAGAAATCCGTCGCTTCTCCCACTGATGGGATCTTTTGTGGTTGCGTAGGTAAAGGGAAACTGGTCCCCCGGGTAGAGATGCTCCTTGTGCTGCTGGTTAAAACGGTTGGGCTGGGCAAACTGGACGTTGACGAAGGTGCGGCTTGAACCAGAAACGGCGGGCATAATGCCGTCGAAGACCCGGCGGAATGAGTTGTCGGCATTGAAGCCCTGGTACAGGAAATCTTTCAGGATCATTCCATTGCCTATCGCGAAGGCCGCCCGGAAGGGCACAGCGGTGCGCAAAGGATTGACCTGCCCGGTGGAGTCGCGATCCGCATGCCGCAGGAAAGATACGAAGTCCCTGATCGACGCGTAGGCGATTCCTTCCACCACGGCATCCGTTGCAGGATAAATGAACTCGTAGAGGGCCTCGGTATCGAATCCGGAGGGCGCGGTGATGCGAATGTGTTTGTCATCCACATAGCTCCAGCTTTCGGGGCCGAGTGGCTGACGGGAATCTTTCTGGAACTGGCGAACGGTCAAAGTGGCGGCGGCCTGATCCAGATTGGCGGCGGGATAGCTGAGAGTGCGGGTAAACGAAGGTCCGCGTGGAACGCTGGTAAATTCATCGCGGCTAATGCCGATGAGTGGCTTGCCAGCGCGCATGGCAAGCGGATAATTCGCCTTCAGCAACCCCGGCCGGGGAGGAATCCAATCGGTGCGCTCGCCCTGGAAGCCGCTCCATACGACGGTGTATCCACGTTTCATCAGAAGAGCCGTGCCGGGGTCGCGCACGTCGGCAGGCTCGGTTCCAAGGCAATCGGGCATGGCGGCGCATTCGGGACTGAATTTACTGAGATTCAATCCCCAGAGCGCCTTCTCATGCCCGCGATTCAGCACGTCATAGATGAGGCGGCCATTCCCCTTGTCGATATCGACGGGCTTGAGGATTGTAATGTCCACGCTGTATTCGACATGGCCGCGGGTATTGAGGGGAGCATTCTGAAGATTGATGATCCCGGCATTTCCCGGAGCGCTGGGATCGAGTTCTCCATAGGCGGTTCCCAATAACATCTCGTAAGGCCCGGCGCTTCCGAAGGAAGCACCGTCAAAGGCGGGATGGCGCCCGGTAATAACGATGCGGGTAATTCCGGCGCGGGCCGCAGCATTGCGCTTTCCGCGTGCGGGCGTACCGCCCTGTGGCGGCGCGCTACGCTCCGGCGCCTTGCTTGCGGACGGGTTCTGGGAGGCCACGTAGCCCCCGCTCATGAGGGCTCCGAGGCTCAGAATAAGGGCTATTTTAAAGCCCGTTTTTTTCAAACCCGCTTTTTTCAAGCCAGTAACTCCACTCTGAATAAAGACCGGCCAGGCGATGGTTAGAACCATGCCCAGCCGGATAGCCGTTAGTTTCTCCGCACTCCTAGAAAACGAACTTTAATGCCAACTGCACCTGACGCGCCGTGGTAGCAGTGTTCGTAATCTGTCCCGCGGAGGAGAGCGGCGCTTCCGAATAGGCGCTGCGATTTGTGGTTGCACCGGAGAACACGTTACCCGCGGGCATGCCGAAGTTTGTGCGATTCAGCACGTTGAAAAACTCCGCTCGGAACTGCACACTCCCCGCCTCACCCAGGAACGGCACCGCCGTGTCTTTGACCACTGAAAGATCCCATGTGCCAAGCCCCGGACCACGCAACAGCCCTCGGGGTGCATTGCCCAGCGTGCCGCAGGAAAGAGCTGCATTATTCGGGCAAGCCGAGATGGCGGGCATGCTGAACATCAAGGGATTAAACCACTGCTGTGGATTCCCGGTAATTACCGTCGCGGCGTCATAGGGAATGAAAGTTTTGGTGGTGGTATTCACCTGCCCGTCGGGGCCGGTCTGACCCGGAGCCACCGTGGCCGTGTTCAGGTTCACACGGTCCATTGGGGTGCTCGTTCTTCTGCTGGATTGGGAGCGGCTGATCGGCATTACAGGTGAG
>DASZRZ010000091.1:0-3279 GCA_035548935.1 Terriglobales bacterium | reverse complement strand
GACTTCCCCACAGGCCTGATTAATCTGTCCAAAGGGTTGCTGGCCATCTACTGCATAGGAAGGAATTTGCGATGGGACAAAAGGCCAAAGTATCACCCCTCATTTTCGCAGCAAGCATTCTATGCTTCATTTTCCCCTTCCTGTCTGTCTCCTGTGGAGGGCAAAAGGTCGCAACCTTCACAGGTGTGCAACTCGCAATCGGTACAACATTGGAACAGCCCCAGACGTCCGGCCCAACCAAAAACCAAAAAGTCGACCCAGATCCACTTGCTGCACTTGCTGGGCTATGTGCAGTTATCGGAATTGGATTGAGTTTTGCGGGCACAAGAGCCGCGATCGCAGCAGCTATCAGCGGTGCGCTAGGAGCCATATCGCTGCTTTTCATGAGGTTACGGCTGGCCGATCAGGTTCTGAAGCAAGGCCAGGGCATGCTTCAGGTGAACTCCGAAATTGGTTTCTCACTGGCACTACTGCTTCTGCTTGCAGGAGCGGCGTGGAATGCGTTTCTGTTCTGGCAGAGAAAAGGAGATCCACTGAGAAATCCGCATCCGGAGTCTCTTGGGCCGCCTCACGTCTTTGAACATGTCAACGAACCTTCGCCTGTTGGTATTTCCGGCTCGGCACAGCAAGGACCCTTCACCACTGAAAATATGAACTCAAATACCCAGGAAGTATGCCCCGCTTGCGGCAGCACCGAATGTGTCGGCGAGCAGTTCTGCGGGAACACCGGACAGCGGATCGTTCCCGAAGCCACTGTGCCTGCGGCCGCTCCCGCCGCACCTTCCGCGGCCTCGGCGGAAGCGACCAATGTAGGAAAGATTGCGGTGGTGACTGTTCTTGGCCTCGCTCTGACTTTTATCGCTACGGGAGTGGTGAGCGTTGCCGGAAAGCTGTTCCACAGTACACCCGACCAGCGGCCTCCCCAGATGCAGCCGCAAATGGCCGGCACGCTTAAAGAATTCCCGGTAGACACCAGCCCTCTGCCATTTCGGCCGACCTCCGTTGTGTCCCAGGCTTTCAATAAGCAGGACCCCTCTGCTCCGGTGAGGGTGCCTCAGAATTCCCTGCCGCCAGGTATCAAAGCGGCGGCGTTGCCGCAAATCGCCAATTCGATTACCTCGGCGGTGTACCAGGTGACCCCGCTGGACTCGCCCATCAACGTTCACGTACTCGATACGAGCCAGATGCCGCAGGCCGGCATTGAGCAGATCGCGAAAGACATTCAGGCAGGCGCAGGACCGGATGCAATCGTAACGGGAGTCCGCGCGGAAAGTCCCACCGGAGGTCAGTATGGCGGCTACCGTGTACGCTCCAAAGAGAGCGACGCCTATATCCTGGCCAAGACGGCCGCGGGGATTGCGGTCATGATTTTCGCGCCCAAGACAGAGTCGCGCGAGGCTGCGGCGCGGCTTGCGGCAAATCTGGGAAACGGGCTCGGGCTATTGAACGATCCCGAGATGAACAAGATGGTGTGTGCCCTTCCGGCCACGCCGCCACCCGGCGTTGTGCTGGACCAGATGACCGTTGCTAATCTCGACGGAATGTCAGGGCAGATTTCCGAGGCATTAAATAAAGTCCTGGGCTCTGAAGGCCAGCGCTGGGCGGACCAGTTGAAGCGTGTCATGCCGGAAAAGCTCACTACTTCCATTTACCGCGGTCCGGGTAACGAGCGAATTGAAGCCATGGTGGGCAACTATGGCGGCACCGCCTCCGCCCTGGTGAGTTGGACGATGCTGAAATGGGCGCTTCGTTCCTGGCCCAACAGCAAGGTGCAGGTGAACGGCACGGAAGGCATCAGTATCGGAGCCGATGGAAAGCGCTTTGTGCTCTACCAGCGCGGTCCCTACATTTCCGTGGTGCAAGGCAAGGCAGGTCCGGAAGACAGCCGCGTGGTTGCCCTGGCGAGCACACTCCAGAACTAATCTCCGCCCGGACCAGGCAATTCGCGGTTGCCGCCATCACCATCCATGCGGCAGTGTGGCTCACGGGAATCGAATGGAACCGGGCGGAGAAGCCGTTATTTTTTTAGTCCAAAAGCGTAAAGCTTCCCATCCCATGTCGCCACGTATACCCTGCCTCCGGCAACCACTGGCTCGCTGAAGTGCGCCCAGCTCTCGATCAACTTCCCGCTGGAGTAGAGTTCCTTGCCCGTTTCCGCGTCCAGTGCGTAGAGGATTGCGTTTATTTTCGGTGTGGCGCCCAATTTTCCTTTTTCGCGGGCCTCATCGCTGTCTTTGCCAGTTTGCAGGACATAAACCACTCCATTGGCAATCACCGGAGGATCGGGGGCGTGCATGTCGCGCGAGATCCATACCGGCGCCAGCGTGGGTTTCTCTTTGTTCGCGTCCATGAGAACTTCAAACGCCATGATGCTCCCCTGATCCGTGCTTCCATAGGAGACCGGAAACTTCGGCGCGCCCTTGGAAACCGGCCCCCACAGCGGCATCAGCAGCCAGCGCCTTCCTTGCTTGTCCTCCCATGTTGCCATCGATCCCCAGACTCCCCGGTTGTGCTGGATAAACTCATCGTTGCCCCAGCGGGGTGAGAGGTAAAGCGGCGTATGGTGGTCAGATCCTCCCAGCTTGTCCGCGTCGAGTAGCGTGACTGTCGATTCCTTGCTGGCCGAGGCCACCAGCGTCCACTTCTGGAAGGGAAAAACCGAAGGGTTGGCCGAACCGAGGTCGAGATCTTTCTTGTTCAGGAACTCCCAGTTGGCCGCCGTGTAGGTGTCCAGCAGGCGGAAATTCTTGAAGCTCAGCGACATTACGCTATTGCCGAAGCCCCCAGAGGCCGGATCGTAAGGCCCGTCCGCAGTCTGGGTGTAGATTCCCTTCGGCCCCTTGATCAGGCCGCCGCGTCCCCATGCTCCCGAGGGGCGGCCCTTGCTCGTGTAGAACTCGGATACCTGCCGCGTTTTCAAATCCATAGCCATGAAGTGGGCCACCGCTCCGCCGCAGCCGCGACCGGTGGAGGAGTAAATGACTCCGTCAATCAGGTTCAGGCTCCAGTTGCGCGAGTACGGGTCCGTAAAATTCGTTGCTGGCATCCGCTCTTCGCCATTCGTCAGGCTCAGGCCCCTCAGCTTGCCGTCGCTGGTGGACACATAAATGATGCCGGCCTGCTTGTCGATCACCGGAGTGGCATTCAGAGAGTTGCCGCATTGGAATGTGGCCTTGTCCTTTGCGGCGACTGGGTTCTTGAATTGTTTCTGCCACACGATCTCGCCCACCTCCGCGTCGATCGCGTAGATGGTATCGTCGCTTCCCGCCATGTACACCA
>DASZRZ010000090.1:0-3687 GCA_035548935.1 Terriglobales bacterium | reverse complement strand
GAACAATGCTGATGATTACGGATTTGCCTTCCTTCGAGGTGCTCGTGAGCTTTACCTGTCCCGCGCAGAGGATGTACACCCCATGCGGCGGCTGGCTTTCCACCATCAGAGTTGCCTTCTCTGGATACGACGCAGGATGGCTACACTGATCGAACTCGCTTCGAAGCCCGGCGGAGAATGTACAGGAATAACCGCTCTTCTGGACGGAACAGTTAAGACAGCTATCGATGACCGGAAATCCATAGGGTGAGTTCATGACTAAGCACCTTCCTGTGTCACTTTGATTAGATCTGTCCGAAAACCATCTTTACCCGCGGGGCGCATTGCCTCCTCCGCGAAGTATCTGGTGAGCGGACTGTTAGCCAGGAATCGGGCGTGAGCATTCTGGTGGATTTCCCCCAGGAGCACTCTTCCTGTGGGGTCCACAAAGGTGAGCTCACGTATATCGACCCACAAAGGCTTTTTCTCTTTAAGGGACTGATTCGTGGCAATTGCTTTTTCAAGCTCGGCAACCCATGGTCCTGCAAGCCGTCCTTCCAGCTTGATAACCGTCGCCTCGGGCTTTTCGATTGTGGTGATTTTCAGCGTATCGTCGGCCCGCCCTGTGCCTTGCACTTACTATTGGCAAGCGGAAAGCCAAACAGGGGCACAATGTTTGAAATCTGCAAGTTGCTGATAAACAGGAAGCAAAACCAATGAAGGAATGGTTTTATTGAGGCTCGGCGACAAATCTGACGATGCGACGTGACGGAATATCGTCATGCCGACTGAATGAAGTCTGGTTTTCCGGCACCTTCTTAAGTCCGGCAGATCAGGAGACCAGCAGATCAGGAACGGAGTTTTTTTAGTCCGTATTCGAACAACATTCTTCGAGGACGCTTCGTCTTGTACCTGAGGCCAAACCTCTCAAGTCCGCATTCTTTAATGTGGCGCGTCGCTTCCGCAGGCGAGTCGGTGACTAAAATCCGGTCGAGGTCCTGCTTTTCAATGGCTCCACTCTCTTCCACCGTGCGCAGGAAATCGAGCAGTGGAGCCCAGTATTGGATGCCAATCAGCACCACGGGAAAGCTTTCCATCTTGCCGGTTTGAATCAGGGTCATGATCTCGAACAGCTCGTCGAGCGTCCCAAAACCACCGGGCATGGCAATAAAGCCATAGGAGTACTTGGCCAGCATCAGCTTGCGGACGAAGAAATAGCGGAACTCCACCCATTTATCCAGATACGCATTCGGTTTTTGCTCCTGCGGAAGAGTGATATTGCAACCAACCGAACGTCCTTGATTTTCCTTGGCGCCGCGATTCGCTGCCTCCATCAGGCCGGGCCCGCCGCCGGTCATGACCGTGAATCCGGCTTGCGCGACTTGTGCGCCCAGCTCCCGCGTTAAGGCATAGTAAGGATGCTTTTCGCCAAACCGCGCCGATCCAAAGACCGTTATGCAGGGGCCCACAAAGTGCAGACTGCGGAACCCATAAATCAGCTCCCGGAAGATGCGAAATGCCTGCCGGAGTTCGAAGCCCCGCGTCCGGGGTCCTTCGAGAAAAAGGCGCTCTTCCTGGCTCGCCGATTTCTTGCCCCATTGTTGATTCGCTGATTGTTGATTCGATGATTGTGAATTCGATGATTGTGAATTCGATGATTGTGAATTCGATGATTGTGAATTCGATGAAGGAGAGTCATGGTCTCCTTCCTGTCGAGCGGCTGTCTGCATAACTGGTCCAGTAATTCCCTTTAACCCCGAATGGATCGTCCGCATCCTCACAGAGAAACATCCGGCTTAGTACATGTGTAAATCAGAGGTCGAGCTGTGATGCTTGTCACTGTTCCTGCTTGTGAGAACGCTTGCAATGATGGATATTGGACGCTCGGCGGTCTGGATCTTTTCTCCCGCCAGACTTACAGACCCGCTTTTCAGCCGGACGGTGATGAACGATGACCATTGCCACACTGGCGGAACCAACCACCACGGGCGGGCTCACCTCCCAACAGGCGGAACAACGATTCGCAGAGATTGGCCCCAATGATCCGGTACCCCGGCGGCAGCACTCGGCTCTCAGAGAACTTCTGCAATTGTTTCTAAACCCCCTGGTGCTAATTCTGCTGATTGCCTCAGCGGCTTCGACATTCTCCGGCCAGTTTGTAGACGGTGGAATCATAGCGGTCATTCTGCTTTTGAGCATTGCGCTGGACTTCTTCCAGACCTACCGCTCTCAAAATGCCATCGAGCAGTTGCGTAAACGCGTCACTCCTACCGCGACGGTCCTGCGCGACGGAGGATGGAAGGAGGCGCCTCAGCGGGAAGTCGTACCCGGTGATTGGGTGCGGCTCTCCGCCGGAGATCTCGTTCCAGCCGATGCAATACTCCTGGAATCGCACGATCTTTTTGTTCAGCAATCGGCGCTGACCGGGGAATCTCTTCCCGCGGAAAAGGAGGCCGGCAGCAAGACTCCTTCCAAGGATGCTGAAACCCGCCACATGGTATTCCTCGGCACCTCCGTGATCAGCGGCAGCGCAACCGCACAGGTCGTGGAGACGGGCGTCAGAACTGGATTCGGCGGGATTGCCGCACGTCTGCAATCCCGTCACACGGAAACAGCCTTTGACCGTGGCCTGCGGGAGTTCAGCCTGTTCCTGGCGCGCACGGTTTTATTTCTGGTGGTATTCCTCATCGCTGTAAGCATTGCTCTTCATCGCGATCCGCTCCAGTCGATCTTATTTGCAGTTGCGCTCGCGGTCGGACTGACGCCCGAGTTTCTTCCCATGATCACCTCGATCACGCTCGCCAAAGGCGCAATCGCCATGGCCCGCAAAAGTGTGATCGTCAAACATCTCTCGGCAATTCAGAACCTGGGAAGCGTGGATATCCTCTGCACCGACAAAACGGGCACGCTCACAACCGGGGTCATGTCCCTGGAATCCTCGCTGGACCCTCTGGGGAAGCCTTCGGACCGTGCCCTTGCGCTTGCATTCATCAACAGCAAATTCGAGACCGGAATTCGCAGTCCGCTGGACGAAACCATCCTCCGAAGCCGTTCCTTCAACAGCGATGGATACACGAAATACGATGAGATTCCTTTTGATTTCGAACGGCGAAGGCTCTCCATTGTGGTGGATCACGCGGACGGGCGAATCCTGATCGCCAAGGGCGCCCCCGAGGGCATCTTCCCGCAATTGAACAGCTACGAAATTGAAGGGCGGGTGGAGTCCTTCAAGGATGAAGATCTCGCGAAATTTAAAGACACCTGTAATGCACTGAGCAAGCAGGGCTATCGCGTAATCGCGGTGGCCTATGCCCACGTTGAAAACAAGGAACGGTACACCGCGGAGGATGAATGTAACCTCATCTTTGCCGGCCTACTCACTTTTTCCGACCCTCCGCTGCCAGATGCCGCCGAATCCCTGAAAAATCTGCGCGATCAGGGAGTTCAGATCAAGATCATCTCAGGAGACAACGATCTCGTTGCGGCTCATGTTTGCGCGCAGGTTGGCATGGATGCGGGCACGGTGGTGACCGGCCAGGAACTGGACAACATCAACGACATAGCCCTGGCCCACGTTGCCGAGGAGACGCAAGTTTTCGCGCGAATTTCCCCGGCACAAAAAAACCGGATACTGCTCGCCTTGCAGCATCGGGGACATGTGGTCGGATTCATGGGGGATGGCATCAACGACGCTCCCTCGCTTCGCGC
>DASZRZ010000089.1:0-3812 GCA_035548935.1 Terriglobales bacterium | reverse complement strand
CACTTCCCCCTTTTCTTGTTCAATGCCGGTAATCTGGTAGCCGGGCAGTCCAATCAGAATCTCCGAGTCGGTCAAAGCTTTCTCCCAAGTTGGTTTTATCAACTCGGGTTCCCGGCCTGCCCCCGTTTCTGATCAAGAGCCCACCGGCCCAATGTTGCGGAAACTGTAGCGACCCCAGTTCAAAATCCGTGGCAGTGCAGCGCCTCAGATGGCGACCGGCGGAGTGGCAGCGTCCACCAGCGGGAGTCTTGCAGCGAGGAATTCGCGCTACGAATTCCGGGTTGATACTCTTCGGGTATGTGGACTCCGCTTCAAAGTGCGAGACCTTCCGGTCCGTAGGGCCGCTGAACGATGTAGCAATTTAGGTCTTCGTCTTTCTCGATCGCGCTTCGATGCATAAGGCGCCGGAACTGGTTTCCTGAAATCGGGACGAGGTAGCGTGCCGCAGCGAGTCGAGAATCGGTACTCTTTGCCTTATGCACCAGCGACTCGGGAAGAACTTCATAGCCATCAAAGAGATCTTCCCATTGTTGTTCAAGAGCATGGCATTCATCCAAGGAGTCCAGCCCGAAAGGTTTCCATTGGGTAAGGAACGCGGAGTCAATACGTGCAGTTTTGTCACGAATTTGATCTTCGAGGGCCTTGCACAACTCGTCCGGATACGAAAGGTCGAGGAGTTCGTCGACGGTTCCGTCGTGGAAATCGCGGTCCCTGCCGCCGCAGAACTGTTCCAGCGCCTTTGCGACCGCGGCCAGATGCCTTGCGTCATATGGTAAATGCGACCCGGCGCCTTCAGGGTGGGTCAGAAATACAGCCACCGGGGCCGGCGCCGGAGCTTTCCCATAACGATTGCACCTGCCGAAGCGTTGTGCGATGGATTCGAGGGGAGCGAGTTCCGTAAAGCAGAAATCGAAATCCAGATCGAGTGAAACCTCAACTGCCTGAGTTGCGACCAGGACCTCACCAATTGCCGGTTTTAGATCCTTTTCGATGCGGGCCCTGTCCTCGAACGTGAAGCGGGAGTGGAGAAGGCGCACCGTAAGACCTTCAACCGCCAGAGTCCGTTCAAGTTCAATGGCGCGCTTCACCTGATTGAGAACGACCAAAACGGACCCGCGGCGAGCCGCATCACTCATCGCGGCGACCGCCTCCGCACTCTGACTATCACAGGGGAGTAATGAAAGACGGTGGCGCGGGACCGGACTCCAGGGTGGAGAGGGAAGAACAGGGGCGATGCCCAGCGTCTTCTCCAGAGCCAACCGGAGGTGAGACGGTACCGTGGCGCTCATAAAAAGGACCTCAGCATTGAGGTGCTGACGCACGAATCCCAGCGTGGCCAAAGTCATGGCGGTGATTTCAGGCGTATAGGCGTGAATCTCGTCGACCACAATCCGCGCGCGGCTGAAACTGACAAACAGGCGTTCCGGCCCGCGGGTAGCGAACAGGAGTTTTATCAGCGAAAAGACGGTACTAACGGCGGCCGGAGCGGCGAAAAGCCGGGCGAGGTCGCTGGCTTCGCGAGCAAGCCGTTCGGCGCGCCCCGGTGCGCTCCCGCGATCGAGGAATGCTTCATACATCGCACGGCTCGTGCGTCCATGTAGCAGACTCACTCGTTCGCTCCATCGTTCGGGATGTGGCGCATCATCGGGAGAAAACCGCTCAATGAGACGCCGCTGCATGGCGTTGAGCGAAGTTTGATAAGGCAGAAGGAAACAAATTCGTCCGCACACGCCACGTTCGTACTGACGGGCGGCCCAGAGGAGGGCGGCCTCGGTCTTGCCGCTGCCGGTGGGAGCGATCAGAAGGCCTGACCCATCGTACCCTCCGGCGGCGCTCTGATGATCCCGCCACGTGAATCCGGGAAATGCCGCCATCATTTCGTCGGCTGATCGGACGAACGTGTTGAGGGGACGCCTTCCGAAACTGGCCAGATGGTCGGCGCTGAGAAGCCAGCCTCGTATATGTATCCCGGCAATGACGGGTGCCCAGTTTCGCGGCGGACGGGGCCCCGGACGCAAAGGCCGACCGGAATTTCGATCCTGAAATGTCGCTGCCAGCTGCTCTATGCACCGTAACTGGCCGAGGGTCGAAGCTGCATAATCCAACGCGCGCCAGGTAAGGGGAAAGGTGCGAAATTCCCGCCATCCCAAAGCAGCGAAAATATCCGCCGCGCTTTCGAGCAATCGGTACAGCAACCGGACGTCTGCTTCAGGAATGCCTTTGCTCAGTCGGCCGAGATCGTTCGTTTCCGAGAGTTCGCTAAAGCGGTTCCGCAACTGGAACCACCCCTTATGATGCGTAGCAACTGCCGCGGCAATCCAGGGTGCCTCATTCTCGGGAATTTCCAGCCAGTCAAGAAATGCGAGGCTCAGGATTTCGTGCCGATTGTCGAACTTCGGACCGCCGGAAAGTGCAGCCTGAAACGACGGATGCACCTTCCCGAAGTCATGCAGAAGGCTCGCATAGGCCAGCATGCGTGGCAAACCTGCCTGATCGCTGATTGGCCACGCGGGTTTGTACACATCAACGAATTCGCGCGCCTGACCACAGACATCCAGAAGATGCTCGAGAAGAGGTGCGGACCCTCCCGACTTGGCCTGCAGATGCCGCATGTGCAGCGAGAGGGAAGCGATTTCAGGCGACAGCACCGGGTCCCCGCACGGGCCAGAAATGGAGACCGCGGGCTAGGACATGGCCTGATATTGTCCGAGTGTCGGCGGAGTCCACGAGGAACTCCGATGGCAGTTTCTCACGGTCAATCAGGTCCTCGCAGCGGGGGAAGACGCGCAGAAGCGGCTTCGTAATCTGAAGATAGCGTTCCTGGACCGAAAGCCGTCCGCGGCTATAGTCGATCGCGGCCGGCAATAACACCGTGATACCCGGTAATACAGATGGGCGCCAGTCAAATGGCACCAAAGTGTTCTCGAAGAATGCGTCGGCGGAGGTTGCGAGATCGACAATCTCCGCTGAGTGGCAGGTGGCAAGGTCCTGCGAGCGCCCGAGGATGTAAGAAAAATATGGGTTCCGGAAAGCATTGCGGAACTGGTTGAGCTTCGTTTCCTCGCGCGACTTCAAATACAGAGTCAGGCGCGGCTTGAGAAGAAACTGCCTGCGCTGGATGTTGGTTTCGCACTGCACGTTTACCGCATGCGGCCAACCGCGGCGCGCCAGCGTCGCTTTTCCCGACCCTTTGGCGATCGGATGAATTGTCTCCAGATCATCGGCACGACCCGCATGTTCGAACACGTATGCGAACTCCAAGCCCTCTGGATCAAACCATTCTCCGATCACGCCCGCAAGGTGCCCGTAAATCGTAGCCGGGGGAGGCATGTCAAAAGAAGGCTGGCGGCCTACTTGAACGCGAGGATAACGAAACGAGGCTGTCTGTGCCGCGACCGCCAGTTTCAGTGCTTTCACGCCAACCACTCCCCTGCCCTGTTTTCGAGCTCAGCGGTCAGTTGCCGAATCGCCTCGACCGGATGGACCAGTTCGCGTTCAATCGCGGCGGATAGGCCGTCGCGCTGCTCATCGAGATAGCCCTTCGCAAGCCCAGCATAAATCGGCGAGAGAAAATCTCCTGCGAACACATGACGCACCTCGGTCAGCGCATCGCATTGGATCTTTGGAGTCCCGTCCGGTTTGTGTCCGATGGCGGTCCCAAACAGATGGTTTCCACCTCTGGCCACAGTAAGGAACAGAAGTTTGGGAGCCACGTCGGTGTAGTGAAGCGCCTGTTTGGCTCCGCCGGTGATGCGGCTCAGACCTTCCAGCAATTGCCGCAGGCGCGCGGTGCGTGTCTCCGAATCCAGCTC
>DASZRZ010000088.1:0-3987 GCA_035548935.1 Terriglobales bacterium | reverse complement strand
AGCGGAAGCATGAACATCAGCCGCGAAAATGGCATGCGGGTCGCCGCCATTGGAGTCTTCATCAAGGGTCGCGACATGGGAGGCGTTGTAAAAGAGATGCGCGAGCGCGTCGAAGGCCAGGTCACCATGCCGCCCGGCTATTTCACTGTGTGGGGAGGCGAGTTCGAAAATCAGGAGCGAGCTATGTCGCGCCTGATGATGGTCGTGCCGCTGAGCGTGTTCCTCATCTTCATCGTCCTGTTCAACGCCTTCGGCTCGATCAAGCATTGCCTGCTCATGCTGTCCAATGTTCCCTTCGCGATGATCGGCGGAGTGCTTGCCCTGCTGTTGACGGGAATCCACCTGAGCGTCTCTGCGGCCATTGGCTTCATCGCGCTGTTTGGCCAGGCCGTATTGAATGGCGTGGTGATGGTCAGTTACTTCAACCAGCTTCGTGAATCAGGAATGGCGCCGCGCGAAGCCGTGGTGCAGGGCGCAATGATGCGGCTGCGCACCGTGCTCATGACCACCCTGCTTGCCATGCTGGGCCTTCTGCCCATGGCCCTCTCCCACGGAATTGGGTCGGAGGTGCAGAAGCCCCTGGCGGTGGTGATCATCGGCGGGCTGTTTTCCGCAACGCTGCTGACGCTAATTGTGCTTCCGATGCTCTATTACATGATTCACAAGGAGCGGGAAGAGACCAACACCGTAAAGTCCGGCAACGCGATCCTCGATTCGGGGGTGTAGAGGGGTTCACGTACACGTAAAAGGAACGTTCGCGCAAAAGAAAAGACCCGGGCTGATGCCGGGTCTTTTTCTTGCATATCATTACTTTCTCGCCACCAGACTTCCTGCAACCAGACTTCCTGGAAGCCAACCGCTTACAACGAACTCATGTTGGAGAGGAACTGGGTATTGCTCTTGGTCTTGCTGAGCTTGTCGATGAGCAACTCCATGGCTTCGACGGGCGAGAGCGGATTGAGCACCTTGCGGAGGACCCAGATACGCGCCAGATCTTCCTTGGGGATAAGCAGCTCTTCCTTTCGAGTGCCGGAGCGCTGAATATCGATTGCCGGAAACACGCGCTTATCCACCAGCTTGCGATCCAGAATGATTTCCATGTTGCCGGTACCCTTGAACTCCTCGAAGATCACGTCGTCCATACGTGAGCCGGTATCGATCAGGGCGGTGGCGCAGATGGTGAGCGATCCGCCTTCCTCGATATTGCGGGCGGCGCCGAAAAAGCGCTTAGGCCGCTGCAGCGCATTGGAGTCCACACCGCCGGAGAGCACCTTGCCCGAAGGCGGCACAATTGTGTTGTAGGCGCGCGCCAGACGGGTAATGGAATCCAGCAGGATGACAACGTCGCGCTTGTGCTCCACCAGCCGCTTGGCCTTCTCAATCACCATTTCGGCGACCTGCACGTGGCGCGCAGCGGGCTCGTCAAACGTGGAACTGATGACCTCGCCCTTCACCGAACGCTGCATGTCCGTAACTTCTTCCGGGCGCTCATCGATCAGTAGCACAATCAGCACCACCTCGGGATGATTGGTGGTGATGGAGTTCGCCAGGTTCTGCAGCAGCATGGTCTTACCGGTGCGGGGAGGAGCGACGATCAACCCGCGCTGTCCCTTGCCCACTGGCGTAAGCAGGTCCATGACCCGCGCGCTCACGTTGTCGGGCGTGGTTTCCAGCTTGATTCGCTCCTGGGGATACAGCGGCGTCAGGTTGTCGAACAGAATCTTGTTGCGCGCCTCTTCGGGAGACTCGAAGTTGACGGCTTCGATCTTGACCAGCGCGAAGTATTTCTCGCCCTCGTGCGGAGGACGCACCTGTCCGCTGATGGTGTCACCGGTCTTGAGATCAAACTTCCGAATCTGCGACGGGGAAACGTAGATGTCATCGGGACCGGGGAGGTAGTTGTAATCCGGCGATCGCAGAAACCCATAGCCGTCGGGCAGAATCTCAAGCACGCCTTCGGCGAAGATGTGCCCTTCTTTTTCGCTCTGCGCCTGCAAAATCTTGAAAATTAAATCCTGTTTGCGAAGACCGCTGGCTCCGGGCAGGTCGAGCGTACGCGCAATGCGGGTAAGCTCAGTAATGTTCTTTTCTTTCAGTTCCGCGATGGTCATGATCACCTGTTTAGGGGATTCTCGTTAGTAAAAGGAGGGTCAGAAGAAGCGCTTCGCGCCAGAGGCCAGCGCGCGGAAGGGGTTTACAGAATTATGCAGCCCGCCGCTGCGCCTGTGCTACCGGCACCGCCAACTCACTCACTACATCCTGCGGCTTTGCTCGCGCAATCCTTCCAAAAACATCATTCATTGTTTCTTGGATTCGCGTGTTCGGCCGATGAAACTTTCGCGTTGCCTTGGAAGCAAGCTGGCAGAGCATATACCGATTCTGCAAGGTGTGTAAAGTGTTGAAAATCAGGTTGGAGCGCAACACTCTGGGTTGATTTCCGTATCTTATTGATTGCACGATAGTTTCCTTTCCTTACTCCCCGGCACCAGACTTGCCATACCCCTTGGCTTACGTCGCTGCCACGGCCTGCTTTCCCCAAATTGCCCTTCGAGCCGTGGACTTGAAACGCTTTCCCCCGTTTCCTGGCTTCTTAACGCTTAATCGCTTCTCAACGCTAATCGATAGATGCAGCATGGCCGGTAAGGTTCCTGAAAATTGAAGCCCTGAGCCGGACCCGCTAATCCGGTTCCCTGCCCTGCCCTCGGGATTCTAAGCCGTTCCAGATGGCCCCGGATTTCCCAGCGGCCCCGGATTCCTTGAGTTATTGGACGCACCAGACTTAAAGAAGTTAGGCCCGGAATCTGAGTTCGGGAAGTTATTCCGGAAGGTTCACCAATCCAGCCCCACCGCCTCGGCAATTGCGGGCAGCGCTCCCTCGACCAGCGTTCCATCCACCACCACGGCGGGGGCGGAAGCACCACCGTGCTTTTCCGAGAGCTCCTCCAGCCACTCGGGACGGTCGAGGCTGCGCTCTTCAAACTCCACATGGTTGCGGGAGAGAAACTCCTTCACCGTGCGGCAGGCCGAGCAGGCCGACGAGGTATAGACAATCACTTCCGGCATGGGATTAAGAACTTAAAAGAAGGGATTATTGCTATTTTACAAACAAGAAACGCCCCGTGAGGGGCGCTTCAAAGGTCGCTTAAAAGCGGAGCCTTACGACGAAAGCTTACTAGAATACAGCCGAGCAATCGCCGCTCAAGTACACGCCGAAAGCCTACGCCTGGCAAAAAAGATGTCAAGGAGGATCAGTGTCTTTCACAAGCAGAAACACTCTAGGTTTGGACATTGGCTCAGCTTCCATCGGATGGTCGCTGATTGACCCTGAAAATCGCCGGGTAGCAGCCGGAGCACGAATTTTCGATCCCGGAGTCGACCTCCAGAAGTTCGAAAAAGGGGAAGAAGGCTCGTCCAAAAATGTCGACCGCAGGACGGCGAGATTGCACCGCCGCCAGCTACGCAGAAGAGAAGGCCGCCAGAATGAACTCTTCTGCCTGCTTAAAAAATCCGGACTGATGCCGAGCGACTCTGAAACCACATCCAAGGAGAGAGGCACGGTACGGCACGCCATTCTCACTCGACTGGACTCAGAGCTAACTGCAAAGTGGAGCCAGCGCATTCAGGAAAGTGCGCGGGCCATTGCCGCTCCCGATCAAACGCTCCTTTACGCTCTCCGCGCCTTTGCCTTGGACGAACCTTTGCAGCCAGAAGAGATTGGCCGGATTCTCTATCAACTCAGCCAGCGCAGGGGGTTCAAGAGTAACCGCCGCGAAGGCAAGGGGGGCTCAGCTGAGAGAGGCAAGAAAAACACCGCCGCCGATGAGCGCAGCAAGGTAAAACAAGGCATTAAGCAGCTTAAAGAGCACATCTCCGCCTCCGGGGCCCGAACCTTGGGGGAATACTTTTCCCGCCTCGATCCCGCTGAGGCCAGAATTCGGACCCGCTGGACAAGCCGCCAGATGTTCCTCGATGAGTTCGAACAAATCT
>DASZRZ010000087.1:0-1612 GCA_035548935.1 Terriglobales bacterium | reverse complement strand
TTTGGATTTTTTCCTCGGACGAGGTGAACACCGCCCCGGTCAGCCCGAATTGTGTATCGTTCGCGATCTCAATCCCATGCTCAAAGTCGCGGGCCTTGATGACCGCAAGCACCGGACCGAAGATTTCTTCCTGCTCCACCTTTGCACCGGGCTGAATATCCGCGAGAATCGTAGGTTGCAGATAGTAGCCTTCCCCCAATTCCATAACCCGCTGCCCGCCGCTCACAAGACGGCCCTCGCGCTTGCCGGTTTCGATGTAGCCGAGAATCGACTTCATAGAACTTTCATTGATGACTGGACCCATATCGAAATTTCCGGCGGGATCTCCGACGCGAATGCGCTCCACACGGCTTTTTAACGCCTCGAGAAAGCGGTCATGTATCTCCTGATGAAGGATAAGGCGGGAGCAGGCGGAGCACTTTTGCCCCTGAAAGCCGAAAGCGGAAACGGCAACCGCCTCGACGGCAGCATCCAGGTCCGCATCGGCATCGACGAAGATTGCATCCTTGCCGCCCATCTCAAGGATCGTGCGCTTGATCCATATTTGTCCTTCCGCCTGCGATGCTGCGGCCTGATTGATCCGCAGCCCCACCTCCCGCGACCCGGTGAACGCTATGTAACGTGTCCTGGGATGCGATACCAGGGCATCGCCGAAGCTGGCGCCGGAGCCCGGGCAAAAATTAACGACCCCCGGAGGCATGCCAGCCTCTTCCAGCACTTCGAAGAACTTCGCGGCAATCGTGGGCGAGTCACTGGAGGGCTTCAGCACAACGGTATTTCCACAAACGATCGAGGCCAGAGTCATCCCCGCCATGATCGCCGATGGAAAATTCCACGGCGGGATCACAATCCCAATTCCCAGGGGGATGTAGCGGAGCAGGTCGCGCTCACCGGGCAGTTGCACCGGAGGCTCAACATGGGCGAGCCTCAACGCCTCTCGCGCATAAAACTCCGTAAAATCGATCAACTCCGCGACGTCCGCATCGGCTTCCACCCAGTTCTTGCCGACTTCAAACACCATCCACGCGGAAAATTCGAATTTGCGCTCTCGAATCCGCTGCGCGACCCGGAAGAGCAACCCCGCCCTCTCTTCGACGGAGGTCTGCCGCCATTGCTCAAAGGCGCGGAGAGCGGCCTCCATCGCGGGTTCCACCTCTTCCCTGCCCGCCTTTTGAAATATGCCAACGATGCGCGAAGGCTGTGAGGGATCGAGCGAATGAATCTTTTCGGAGGTCTTGCGGCGCTTCCCGCCGATCACAATGTCGTATTCACGCCCAAGCTGGCCGCGGACATGATCAAGCGCCTGCCGCATCTGGCGAACATTCTCTTCAAGACTGAAGTCCAGCATGGGTTCGTTGCGGAATGTGCCGGGGCTACGATACACCTTGTCTTTATTTGCAAAATTCCCCGGGCTGGGCTGAAGCAGAGACATAGGACTCTCTCCCTATTTTCGGCACCCGTTGGCTTTTGTATTTCGAACTGCTGCTCTTTATTTTGTACTAAATCTTTTTTCTCTACTAAAGCTTTCCGTACTAAAGCTGCGGGTGGAAGTGATTCTACTCTTCAAGGAAAAGACAACGAGGGCAAGGCCAGCGGCTTGAACGCCACTGGC
>DASZRZ010000086.1:0-3639 GCA_035548935.1 Terriglobales bacterium | reverse complement strand
GATGCGCCGGTTGTGGATGCGGAAGAGTCGCTGAGCGAGCTCCGCGAGCTGGCCATGGGCGCCAATGCGGAGGTTGTGGCGGAGTTCCTGCAGCACCGGGGACGGTTGGATCCTGCGACCCTGATTGGCCGGGGAAAGCTGGATGAAATCTCAGGGGCGGCTGCCTCGTCCGATGCGCAACTGGTTATTTTTGATCACGATCTGAGTCCCTCCCAGCAGCGAAATCTGGAAAAAATATTAAAAGTACGGGTGATCGGGCGGACGCAGCTCATCCTGGACATCTTTGCGCGTCATGCGCGCACGCGTGAGGGGCAGTTACAGGTGGAGCTGGCACAACTGGAGTACATGCTGCCACGGCTGGCGGGGCGCGGGATTGAGATGTCGCAGCTGGGTGGTGGAATCGGGACGCGCGGACCGGGCGAGACGCAGCTGGAGACCGACCGCCGCAAGATTTTCCGGCGGATCAAGCACATCAAGGAGCAGGTGGAGAATGTGAGGCGGACGCGGGGTCAGCAGCGCAGCCGGCGCGAGTCGGCTCCGATTGCGACGATTGCGCTGGTGGGATATACGAACGCGGGCAAGTCCACGCTGTTCAATGCGCTGACGCTGGCGGGAGTGTTGGCGTCGAGCCGGATGTTTGCGACTCTGGACCCGACGATCCGCTCGGTGACGCTGCCATCGAAGCGCAAGGTGCTGATGTCGGACACGGTGGGATTTATCCGGAATTTGCCGCACACGCTGGTTTCCGCCTTCCGGGCGACTCTGGAGGAGGTGCAGAAGGCGTCGCTGATTCTGGAGGTGTCCGACATTTCGAGCGGAGTGCGCAAGGAGCAGGAGGCGCAGGTGGAGAACGTGCTCCGCGAGCTGGAGGCGGACCGGACGCCGCGTTTGAAGGTGATGAACAAAGTGGACCGGCTGGCGCCTGGGGAGCGCGAGAATCTGCGTGATACCAAAGCTGCGGTGTATGTATCGGCCCTGAAGGGGATTGGGCTGGGCTCCCTGTTGGAGCGGATGGATGAGATGCTGGAGCAGGATCCGCTGCACCGGGTCCACTGGAAGATTCCGCAGTCGGAGGGTAAAGCGCTGGCGCTGGCCGAGGCGGGTTCGCAAATCTACAAGCGGGGCTATCGCGAGGGATATGTGGAGTTGGAAGCGCAGGC
Source organism: Terriglobales bacterium (assembly GCA_035548935.1). Taxonomy (GTDB): domain Bacteria; phylum Acidobacteriota; class Terriglobia; order Terriglobales; family Acidobacteriaceae; genus DASZRZ01. The sequence goes on along the minus strand of DASZRZ010000086.1, from coordinate 2,479 downwards.
GCCAGAGTCTCTGATGCGGAAGCTACGGGAGTTTGAGAAGGCAGTGGAGGCGGATGCGCGATTAAATGGGCCCACAGTTAAAGAGCGGTGACGATTCCTTAACCACGAGCCCATTCGATCCTGAACCGGATCGGAGGCGATAAAGATATGGTATTCCCGCCGGAGCGCATGTCAAGGCAGGAAGCGAGTGGAAATAAGTCTGCCCGCAAGGGGCGGAATCGTAAAATCTTAGCCAGAATTGGGAAATCTCAATGGGATGCAGCGGGCTGGGCATCTGCGCGTTGACACTCCCGTAACTGAATGATAGTTTCTTGTGTTTGCCGCCAGCTTTCGGGCCATGGTGGGCGGGCCCCTCAACCATACAAAAATGGACCAGACGTTCCGACAACTAGGGGAATTACTGCTCGGTTCCATTCCCACCGTTATCTTTTTTCTACTGACATATGCCTGTTACCGCCTTTTGCTGCACAAGCCGTTGGAGCGGGTGCTGCATGAGCGCCACGAACGTACGGAAGGGGCGGCGGAGCGGGCGCGGGCGGCGGTAGCCGCAGCCGAGGCGAAGACGGCGGAGTATGAGCAGCGGCTGAGCCAGGCGAAGCTGGCGATTTTCCAGGCGCAGGATGCGCGGCGGCAGCAGGCCTTGGAAGCGCGCACGGCAGTGGTTGCGGCGGCGCGGGAAGAGGCTTCGCGAATGGTGGCCGAGGCCCGGACGCAGATTGAGAAGGACAAGCAGGTGGCGCAGGCATTCCTGCAGGGCGAGGCGGAGCGGCTGGCGGCCATGGTGATGAACACCATCCTGAAGCCGGTTGCGGCGGCCCGTTCCCAGTCGCCAGCGGGGGGTGCGCGGTGAAGCGTGCTCTGGCGGCAGGCGTTTTCTGGATGTTCCTGGGCTGGATGCTACTGGGAGTGACGGTTCTGCTCCCGGCTGCGGGAGCCCAATCGCAGCACGAGGCACAGAGTAGTGGAGTCCAGCAGGATGCCGTGGTGAAGCCGGCTGCTGAGGCCGCGAATACTGAGGCCGCGACTAATAACGAAGCGGCCGGTGAGCACGGCGCGACAGGCGAGGCGGAAGAAGCGGACGAACATGCCGCCTTCAAGCATTCGCCTTCGGTGCAGCGGATCGCCAGGATGCTGGGTATGCCGGTGGAGTCGGCGTACTGGTTTGCACTGGGAGTCAATTTCGCGCTGATCGCGGGGCTGGTTGTATGGGCATGGCGCGGGAATGCTCCGCAGGCATTTCGTGAGCGTACGGCCTCGATTCAGAAAGGAATGGAAGAGGCGCGCCGCTCGACGGAGGAGGCCAGCCGACGCTTGAGCGAAGTGGAGAGCCGGCTTTCACGGCTGGATGGCGAAATAAGCTCGATCCGCAAGACGGCGGAAGAGGAAGCCGCGAAGGAAGAAGAGAGAATCCGCAGTGCGGCCGAGCAGGATAAGCAGAAACTGGTAGAGGCGGCGAGGCAGGAGATCGAGGCGATTTCACGGCAGGCGCGGCGCGATCTGAAGGCCCATGCGGCTGAGCTGGCGGTATCGCTGGCGGAACAACGTATCCGGGTGGATGAAGCTGCCGATCATGCAATCGTCGGCAACTTCGTTAGGCAACTGGCCAACGGCAACGAGAGGGTTTAAGAATGGCATCGGTAACCAGCCGCTACGCACGAGCCTTCGCGGATGTGGTGCTTGCGCATAAGGCGCAGGTGGCGGATGTGCGGCAAGAGCTTGCGTCCCTGGTGGAAGCCATGAAGACCAGTGGGGAGCTGCGCCGGGTGTGGGAGAATCCCTCGATCCCGGCGGTGCAGAAGGTGCGGCTGCTGGATGCGCTTGCCGGGAAGCTGGGGTTGTCGCGCGAGATGCGGAATTTCGCGGCGGTGCTGATTGATCGCCGCCGGATTGGGCAGCTGGAGACGATCGGGCGGCAGTTCGAGCAGGACCTGAACCAGCGGACCGGAGTGGCGGAGGCCGAGATTACCAGCGCGCGCGAGATTGGGTCCGAGGACCGGCGGGCTTTGGAAGGGCAGATGGAGCGGCTGACCGGCAAAAAGATTACCGCCCATTACAGCACGAACGAGCGGTTGCTGGGCGGGGCGGTGGTCCGGGTGGGCAGTACGATCTACGATGGCTCGGTGCTCGGACAATTGCAGAAGATTCGCGAACAATTGAGCGCAGACTAGCAGGGCGCTACCGAAGCATCGGTGTTGTAAGGTAGCGGTGTGTTTTGACGGCGGAATCTGTCCTATAGGGATTTCAGGCCGGGCTTTTGAAGAAATCTGAAGAATGAAGATTTCGGGGCATGGACTCCGAAGCGTGGAAGCCGGATTGGATTCGAATTTCCCAGGCCCAAGTTTCAAGATTGCCAGTTGAATTCAGTTGATAGAAGAGAGTTATGGCGCAAATCAAAGCTGACGAGATAACCAAGCTCATCCGCGAGCAGATTGAGAACTACGAGACGCGCATTGCGGTCGACGAGGTCGGCACAGTGATC
>DASZRZ010000085.1:0-3848 GCA_035548935.1 Terriglobales bacterium | reverse complement strand
CCATGCGAACCCCACGGTTGCGGATGTCGCCGGCCTCTGCCGCAGCGGTGTGAAGGGCGCGCTGAACATCCTCCGCAAGCTGCTTTCCCTGCTGCTGAACCAGCAGGACTTCAGATCCGGAATGACTCTCAACGGCAAGTGCCGTTGTAAGACTCCTAGGCTGGCGGCGATTCTCCCGATCGGCGACCACCAGATCCCGCGAAGCATCCGAATTCCCGAGGTAATAGGTTTCAATGCCCTCAGCGGGCGCATACGGGCTGGCGTTCCCATGGATGGAGACGAAGATGCCCGCGTGAGCACGATTGGCAATCGCCGACCTCTCTTCCAGGGCCAGGAACTCGTCCGTTGTGCGCGTGAAAATCACGCGGACCCCAGGTTGAGTACGCAATAATTCGCCGAGGCGCCTGGCAACATCGAGTACCAGGTCCTTCTCGTGGAGGCCACCAGGACCGATGCTGCCGTTGTCGTGTCCCCCATGACCGGGGTCAATCACGACGATCCGCTCTTCTTTTAGTAAACCCGGTTTAAGCAAACCCGGCTTCAGGAAATCCGATTCACTCTGCCGATCTGCCGATTCCGTCCCACCCGCGTTTTTTCCAGAGAATGCCCGGGTGATCTGTGCTGGCGGTTGCTGTGGCGCCGCCTCCTGGCGAATTCTTTTTTGATTGCCGGGCACGGCTTCCACCGGCGTGTCGCGGGGCTCGGAGGAGCGAATTCCAAGGGTGGACAGGTTCACAATCTCCACCAGCAGACGGGGAGGATTGGGAACTACCGCAACCACGTGCCGGACCGATGCAGACTTAAGGTCGAAAACGATACGGGCCTGGTCTGGACGAAGGGCGCCAACCCGCATGGCTTCCAGCAGGGCATCGCCGGTAAAGTGTTCCACGGGACCGGCAGTGGAAATCCGCACGCCATCAATATCACAATAGAGACGCGCCGGGCTGATAAGGCGGCGGCACTCAACTTTTCTCTCCCGGTCGAGGCGGATCGCGATACGCGTATAGCCGGGAAGCGTGGAGTGCTCAACGCTGTCGCCCACAAAGCCGGTTTCTCCCAGCACAGCGCGGGGGGGATCGGAGGGCGGAGTTTTCTCCTCGGGGGTGGTTATACCCGCCGGTGGCAGAATCACTCGCGGAGCAGAGTTGGACGCCAGTTGCGGTGCCGCACGACGAGCCAATCCAGGCCCCCACGCGCCGAACCCAAAGCCCGCCAATAGATACGCGGCTCCGGCGGCGGGGATCACAAATCTGAGCCAGCCACGGGAACCCGCCGGAAACCACGATTTGGACTCGGATGATCCAGACCCGGATGATCCGGAGCCAGATGATCCTGATTCGAATGATCCGGACCCGGAGCTGAAAGAGATGGGAACTTCCTGCGAATTTTCGGGCGGGGAGTTGGGCGGGTAATCCGGCGGATCGGGGGCGCCGGGTAGCGCAACATCCGAATTCCCTGCTCCATGGCCATCCATGGCCGCGGTGATTGCCACAGTTTCAGGCCGGCGGGCGACAGCAGCCGCAACCACCGGAGGATTCGAAGGCATGGAGCTTCGGGTCACGAAGGAGGCAATGAATTCCAGCAGAAAAACGTGCGCTTCCGTGAAGTAGCCCGGCTGGCCGGAAAACACCGCCAGGATACCGACCGCACTTCCTTCATATACCAAAGGCACCACGACGATGGAGCGTATCCCGCTTCTGCGGCAAACCTCACGGTTGACCTTGGGATCATTCGCCGCATCGTTGCAGACTCGCGTGGCGCGAAGCCGCAGACATTCAGCGGAGAGCCCGCGATGGGGATCTACGTGCGTACCTACCGGCGGTGCCGCGGCCCCACTCGATGCCGCGCAAACAACCTTGCCTTCGCGAGCCACCGCTATGGCCACCCCCGAGCAGCGGACCCAGCGCTGAATTCGCGAACTCAGCTGATCGAGATTTCCTGTGAGATGAGAATCTGCGGGAGGAATTACGGGACTGTTCAAGCGCCCCTCGATTGGGGCTGTTCCACCCGGCGGCAAACTCAGGGGCGCGGCGGAAGCATCCGTCAGCGAATTCGGTTTGCGGAAAACTTCAGCTTCCATACCGGCTGGACCATTTCTACTGAACTTGCTGCCGCAATCTCAGCGAAAAACGATCTCAGATTGCGACATGCAAAAAGTTTATCTTGTCGCGATTATGCAGAATCTATCGGGGTCAATCAACACTTTAGCGGAGGGAGGTGTCACATTGAGCTACTGAAAGCGCATTCTCCCGAGATGGCAATCCAGCTTTCGGATTCCATTTCGTAAAAACATCTCTTACATCGGGAGATTCCGGTTCGCGGAATTCTTATCGAGAAATTGAGCGCCGCTCCAAAGCGCGATCCCAATTCCCCAGGTCTGCCGCAGCGCGATAAGTGCTCTCGACAAAGTCGAGGAGTGTTTGGGCGGGATCGGCGGCAGTGCGGACATCGTCATACATAAGTAGAAATTCATTCAACTGGCGGTCGTAGAAGGCGGCGCCGGGCAACACCTTAGAGTCGGCAAAGCCCTTGGGCTCGGGAGCCGCATAGGCGTAGAAGGCAGCTCCTTTGATGTTTCCGCCGCCTGGCCAGAAGCCCGCGCTGATGACCTCGTGCGAATAAGCCTCGCGTGTCATGGCATCGGCTCCCTCGCGAGGCGGGGCTGGGCGACCGGAAAACCGCGTGACACATAGATCAAAGCTCCCCCAGAAGAAGTGCACCGGGCTTGCCTTGCCGGAAAATTTCGCACGCGATTGCTTGAGGACTCTGTCGGTGCTCACCAATATGCGCCAAAGCCTGTGTGCGGATTCGGGATCATAGGAGGCCCGTGTCTCATCGCGGTCCAGGCGTATAAGCTCGGGAATTTCGACCGCGACCGGCCATATTTTCACTTCGATTCCAAGCGATCGCAGCGCCCCCATAAATTCGCGATAGAAATCGGCAACGGTGCGCGGGAAGAGCGGCAGGGACTTGCGGCGGCCGTCGCTGACCTGAATATCGAGCTGGTGGTCGATAAAATCGAAGGTGATTTCGAAGATGCGATCGCCATAGGGGATGGGAGAAGTTGTAAGCCCCCGGGGCGAAACATAAAACGTAACGTTCCACCAGTGATTCGCAAGCGGCGTAAGTTCCAGGCGAACCTTGCCGACGATCTGCATCCACATGTGGAGTGTCTGGTAGGTATCGAGCCATGCTTCCAGCGGCAGCGGTGGCCATTCGGCGTGGTCAAAGTGCTTCGGTTCTTTGGTTTCCTTGTTCGCGCCAGCCTGCATGGCATTGTTCATGAGTAGCCCCCGTGCCCGTCCATAGTATGCCGGTAAAGGCGACCCGTGCCAGCGGACGTGGCGTGTGAATTTCCGGCTCAGGAAAATGTCGGGAGCTTAACCAGATCTTCCGTGGGTACCGGTTCCAGCGCGTATCCGGCATGGCGCCAGGCGCGCAGACCTCCGACGATGACGCTGGCCTGAAATCCGCGTTCGCGGAGCAGATGGGCCACCCGGGCGCTTGTGCCCTCGCGGATGCAGGTGCAATACACGTAGATTTCCTGGCTTGCGGAAAGGCCGCTGACTTCCGCGTCAAGGTTGTTGGGTTCGAGGCGGATGGAGCCTTTGATTCGCGTTGCGTCTGGATCGTAGTAGCCGTGGGTGCGCGCATCGACCACCAGTATCCTTTCTGAATCATCGCCAGCCAGCCTTTGCGCCAGCTCGGTGACCGAGGCGCGCGGCACCGCCATGAAGAGGCGGTCCTTGCGCCAGAGCCAGATACGGTATCCGAGATAGACGAGGACCCCGGCGGCGAGAACAATTTCGAGAGAGCGCCCGGCGGAGTTCAGCCCATCGCTCATCTGC
>DASZRZ010000084.1:0-11454 GCA_035548935.1 Terriglobales bacterium | reverse complement strand
TTGGGCTGGAGCGCGACGCCTTTCTTTACGTGTCGGACTTCTTCGAGATGGAAGAGGACGACGAGGATTTTGAGCCAGTGGCGGTGAACCGCCCACCTGGCGGCCAACGGCAGGAGAGGCCGCAGCAGTCGCGTCCAGAGCAATTCCGGAGAACCGAGCAGGGTGCGGGCGGCAGTGGGAGTAGCGAGGTCCGTCCGGGAGCCGAGGCCGCAGGAGGAGCGCCGTATGTTTTTGAGGGCGGCGAAGACTTTGAAGGCGAGGGCGCGGAAGGCTCGGGCGTCGAAGCCAAATCCGAGGAAGTTTCCGGCGGAGAGGCCGCGGGCGGAGCGCGGGCAGAGTCCGGAGCCGAAGGAGAACGAGGATCGCGTCCGTGGGGCGGACGCCGCCGCCGCCGGGGACGGCGGGGACGCGGCTTCCCCGATGCAAAGTTCTCCCGTCCCAGCGAAGGGCGGGAAGCGGATGGTCCGGGCGATGACCAGCGCAGCGAAGGCGCGCAGGAACAACCGGGTGGGAATGAGGAGACACAGCCCAATGTGCTGGCTGCATTTCCAGAGGCGGATTCAGAGCGGGGATTGGAGCTGGTTTCAGAGGCAGGTTTAGAGCCGGATTTAGAGGTAAGACCGGCGCCGGTTTCAGACCGTGGACAGCGAGATCAGGGTCGCCGGAATCAGAGCACTCGCGGGCATGAGCGCGGCTCGGGTGAGCGATACCAGTCAGGGCGAAACCAGTCGGGGCGAAATCAGTCTGAGAGAAGCCATCAGGCCCCAACTCCGGCAGCGCCGCGGGGCGCAGGTGGTGAAGGATCGTCCCGACGGTCAGCGGAATCATCCGAAGCGCCGTGGCCGGGCTACCAGCCAATCGTATTGCCGGGAGAGTCGATTTCAAAGTACCGGCGGATGGCAGAGCAACAGTCCGCGCCAGCCGGGGTTGAAACGGAAAAAGCCGAAGTGGCAAAAGCCACGGAAGTTCCCGCAAGAGCCGAGGCGAAGGTTTCCGAGGCCCAAATAGCAGGGTTCCAATTTTCGGGAACCCAGCTTTCCGGAACCCAACTTTCAGGAACCCGTTTTTCAGAAGTCCAGCCCTCAGAAGTTCAGCCTGAAGCACCCCGCACTCCAGAAGCTGCCTTTACGGAAACACAGCTTACCGAGCAGGGAATCATAGAAGTTACAGAAGAAGAATCGGAGTCCCCAGCGGCGGAGCTTCCCCCAGCCCGGGAGGAACACGGACGCGCAGGGGAAGGTGCGGCAGGATGGCAGGCACGGAGAGAGGAATCGGTAATCCCCGCGCCACATATTCCTTCCCCACTAGCTCCGCCACAGCTTCCGCCCCCACCACCAGCGGAGCGCGGGAACGAGCAGGAGAGCCAGGGCGGTGGCGAACGCAAGGGACTATTCCGGAGGATGAGCGGAATCTTCGGAGGGCGGTCATCGAACCCGCCGGCTCCCGATGCGGCGGCGCAGGAGAGGGAACGTTCGAAGGCTTTATCCGTCAGCGAGGGTGCGCCAGCCCATGAGGCCGAACCGTGGCGCAGTCATACCGAAAATGTTGCGAAGTTGATTGAGACGCAGGTTGGCGGCGGGGCGGCGGAGTTTGAATCGAACCTGCCCAAAGGGGCCGGCGATTCCTACGAGCAAAGCCATGTCAATGAGGACGAGGCGAAGGTGGAGCGAACGTCGGATGAGCGGCAGTTTCTTGCATCGCCTTTTGTGCGCTCCATGGAGGAAGAAGAGATTGACGAAGAGGAAGACGACGCTGATCTTGCGGCCGTGGGCGCGGGCTTTGATGAAGAGGACATGGAGTTCGAGGAGTTAGAAGAGGAGTCGTTTGAGCCGGGGCGGCGGGAAGCGGCTGCCACGGGCGATGAGATAACTCACGCGGGCGATGAAAGGCATATGGAGCACGGCGCGGCGGACGAGCCTTTCGAATCCGGAAGCGCTGTGGAAGAGCGTGCGGAGGGAGAGGAAGGGGCCAACGGTCGGGCGGAGCTTCGCGGACGTCCGGCAACAGCGCCCTATCAGCAGCGGACGGAGCGTCCTCAGTTCGACCGCCGGTCGCGCGGACGGCGCGGCAGCGGCGGGCGGCATATGCGTCCGCGGGAGTCGCAGCGTCCGCAGATCATGATCTCCGACATTTTGAAGGAAGGTCAGGAGATTCTGGTGCAGATCGCCAAGGAGCCGATCGGGAAGAAGGGTGCGCGCATTACCAGCCACATCGCACTTCCGGGCCGGTTCATGGTGTACATGCCGACGGTGAATCACATCGGGGTGTCGCGCAAGATTTCTTCCGATGAAGAGCGCCAGCGGCTGAAACGGATGGTTTCCGCAGAGCGCGAGAATGGCCATGGAGGCTTTATCGTGCGCACGGCGGCGGAGGGAATCCACGAGGATGAGTTGCTCGCGGATATCCGCTTCCTGAAGAACCTATGGGCGGAGATCAAGCAGCGCTCGGAGACTTCCAAGCCGCCTTCGCTGATTTATCACGATTTGAATTTGGTAGAGCGCACGCTGCGCGACCTGGTGACCGAAGACTTCACCCACATCTGGGTTGACAATGAGCCGGAATACGAGAGAGTGCTGCGCTTCGTGAACCGCTTCCAGCCGGGACTGGTGCGGCGGGTGCGTTTGTACACAAAAGAAACGCCGCTGTACGAGCAGTTTGGCATCCAGGAAGAGATCAACAAGGCGCTGAAGTCGAAGGTGTGGCTGAAGTCGGGCGGATATATCGTGATCAACCAGACCGAGGCGCTGGTAGCCATCGACGTGAACACGGGCAAGTACGTGGGCAAAACGCAACGGCTCGAAGACACCATCGTGAAGACCAACGTGGACGCCATCAAGGAGATTGTGCGGCAGATACGGCTGCGCGATCTGGGCGGAATCATCGTGGTGGACTTTATCGACATGGATGAGCGCAAGAACCGGCAGAAGGTAATGCAGGCGCTGGAAGAGGCGCTGGTGCATGACCGCGCGCCGTCGAAGGTGCTGGCCTTTAACGATTTTGGACTGGTGGCGATTACGCGCAAGCGGGTGAAGCATTCGCTGGAGCGGGTGCTGGGAGCCCCCTGCAACTATTGCACGGGAACCGGCCTGGTCAAGTCGGTGACGACGGTCTGCAACGAAATCTATATCGAGCTGAAAAAGCTGCGGAAGCAGTTTGAAAGCGATCGCGACATCCTGCTGCGGGTGAATCCCGAGGTGGCCAAGGAACTCAAGGCCAACAATTCACGCTGGCTGAACGACCTGGAAGAGCTGGCGGGAAGGCCGATTATCTTGAAGCCGGATCCGCTGCTGCATCAGGAGCAGTTCGATATGTAGGATGGTTGATTTTTATGAGCCGCGCTCCGAGAAGGGGCGCGGCTTTTTTGTTGAGCGAATACTTTGCCCCAGAGAAGTTTGGGTGGATGGTTTGAGGGTGTAGGAGATGCCGTATCGCGTCGGTCCTACTACCTCCGATTTGGAGTTACTTCTCCCGCTTGCACCGTTGAGATCAACACCACCGTATATTGAGTTGGCTTCGGCATTAACCACAACTGGATGTGGGTGATTACTTCCGGCCATGGCCTAAAATCTCCCGTAAAAGACGGACAACTACCGGAGAAACCCAAAGTTAATCTTGACACCTCAGCCGTTTAGCCCGATAAACGGTCAGCGCTCACGAAAATTCCTAGAGAGCGGAGGAGATGGTCCTCCGAGGCGTCCGGATCAGGGCTCACTACTTAAAGTGTGTGGCTGGGCAGGAGCGCGGGGTTCTGCGACGGAACCAGCGGGCGGCAGGCAGTCAATACCGGGAGAGGCAAGGGTTTTATGGCCGAGTCGCGTGAAGTGATGAATATCCGTGAAGCCTCACAGTATCTGGGTGTGAGTCCGGACACGCTTTACAAGTATGTGTACGAGGAAAAGATTCCGGCCTTCAAGTTGGGGAACCGCTGGAAGTTCAAGAAGTCCAAGCTCGACGAGTGGATGGAAGAGAAGAGCACGACGCGGGAGACGCGGGAGATAAGGGACAAGAAGAGACCCAAGGCTGCGCGAGCGGCGAGCCAGTAGAGGCGACTTATGTTTGGAATCGGCGGGGCAAAGACGATCGTGGGACTGGACATCGGCTCCAGCTGCATCAAGGCAGTGGAGTTGAAGCGGTCCAGGGGCGGCATTGAAGTGGCGCACCTGGGGATCGAACCGCTGGCCAGCGATGTGGTGGTGGATTCGATGATTATGGATTCGCCCAGCGTTTCCGGGGCGATATCCAAGATCTTCAGCGAGAGCGGCATCAAGGCGAGATCGGTTGCCACCTCGGTCAGTGGGCACTCGGTGATCGTGAAGCGAATCCCGGTGGCGACGCGGAGCGAAGAAGACCTGGCGGAGACCATACGGACGGAAGCCGCGCAGCATATTCCCTTCGACATCGACGTGGTGAACATCGACTACCAGATTCTGTCGGAGGACCTGAGCGGTCCGCAGATGGATGTGCTGCTGGTGGCGGTGAAGAAAGACAAGATTCTGAACTACACGAATGTGCTCTCGATGGCGGGGAAGAGTCCGGCCATGGTGGACATTGATGCTTTTGCGCTGCAGAACTGCTACGAATACAACTACGAGCCGGCTCCATCGGCGAGCGTAGCCCTGTTGAACGTGGGCGCCAGCGTGATGAACATCAACATCGTGAAGGGAACCACGCCGCTGTTTACCCGCGATGTCAGCGTGGGTGGGCATCAGTACACGGATTCGTTGCAGAAGGAACTTGACCTGAGCTTTGAAGACGCCGAGGCGCTGAAGCTGGGGCAAAAAATCGGCACGGTGAGCGAGGACGCGAAGCTGCCGATTCTGCAGCAGGTGACGGAGATTATTGTTCTGGAAATCCAGAAGACCTTCGACTTCTTCCGGGCGACGGCGGCAGGGGAGCATATTGAAACCATTTACCTGGCGGGCGGTTCGGCGAAGGTGGCGGGATTGAGCGAAGCGTTGCGACAGGAGTTTTCGCTTCCGGTTGAGCTGTTGAATCCGTTTGCGCGGATCGGGTATGAGGCGGGAACGGTTGCGTCCGAACTGATCGAGCAGAATGCGGGCCAACTCGCGGTTGCGGTGGGGTTGGCTTTGAGGAGTTTTGAAGACTTATGATCCGCATCAACCTCTTGGGGGTAGCCAAGCCGAGGAAGCGGTCGGGCGTTGCAATGCCAACGGCAATGCAGTCCCCGAACGTGCTTGTTATTGCGCTGGTTCTGATCGCAATCACCGCCGGCGGAAATTACGCGTGGTACTGGATGCTGGATCGTGATGGGAATGCGATCCGCACCCAAATCCGTCAGGAAGAGGACAAGAACCGGCGCCTGGCCGATATCAAGGCGAAATATCTGGAACTGGAGAAGCAGAAGAATCATTACGAGCACCGGGTCAACGTGATCAACGAGCTGGCCAAGCGGAAGAAAGGGCCCTCGGAGCTGCTGAACACGATTGCGGAAACGGTAAACCGGACGGATGCCGTGTGGCTGAACACCATGTCGGAAGACGGAGACAGCGTCAGCCTGCAGGGTGTGGCATTGAGCGTGAATGCCGTGGCCCGGCTGATGCAGAACCTGCGCAGCACGGGGCGCTTCCGGACGGTGGAGATCAAAGAGACGTTCCAGGACGAGGTGACGAAAGAAGTTCAGGCTTTCGAGTTCACCCTGATCTGTGAAAGACAGACGAGCGAGCCGCAGAAGATCTAGCAGGGGGCGGCGATTATGGCCAAGTTCAACGAATTAGAAGTCAAGCAACAGATCGGGATTGTCGTGGTGCTGGCGCTGCTGGCGACCGGAGCGCTGTATTACACCACGTACAAGACGATGATCGACGCCAACAAGGTCAGCATGGAGACGCTCGACCGGAAAAAAGCCGAGAACGCGCAATTAGAGCCGTTCGTGAGCAAGAAGGCGGAGATGGAATCGACGCTGGCGGTGCTGAAGGGGCAGTTGGACACACTGAACCGCATTGTTCCGTCGGAGAAGGAAGCGTCGCAATTCATGCAGATGATGCAAGCCGAAGCTGCCAGCGCGGGCATTGAAGTGCGGCGGTACTCGGCGCGGCCAACGGCAAACCAGGAGTTTTTTACGGAAGTCCCGTTCGACATGGAGCTGGATGGAGCCTACTTCGCCATGCTGAACTTCTTCCAGCGAGTGGGCGGGTTGGAGCGGATTATCAATATTTCCGGGATGCGCATGGCATCGGTAATAAAACCCGGCCCGGCGGGATTGAAGAAGACCTACCAGTATGCTCCCAGCGAAAGCGTGGTGGTGAGCTGCATAGCGACCACATACTTCAGCAAGGATGCACCGGCACCGGTCCCAGCACCAGCACCAGCAGCAGGGAAGAAGAACTAGAGGAATTATGAGGCTGAAAACCATATTCCTGATGGTTGTGGCATTTGCGGAGATGGCCTTGGCGCAGAGCGCGGTTCCGCCCAGCCAGGCAGTGATGCCTGGGACACAGGCAGAGGCGGAAGCGCCGAAAAGCGTGAAGCGCGAAGCCCCCCGGCCGGCGGCCAAGGCTCCAGCGGCGCAGAAGCCATCCGCAATATCGGAGAAGACTTCGCCGGAAAAGGCATCGCTTGATAAGACACCGGCGGTCAAGAAGCCGTCGGCATCGGTGGCGAAACCAGCATCTGTGGCTAAACCCGTGGCGCGCAGGCAGGACCGCGCGGTACGCAAGCCCTCGGAGCAGTTGGCGGTGCAGCCGGTGGAGGGCGCACAGCCCGCGGCAGCAAAGGCCGGACGGCGCGATCCATTTGTGAGTCCGATTGTGCGCGCCGAGGCGGTGAAGGGCGCGCCCTGTGAAGGTGTGGGGAAGAAGTGTCTGGCGGCGGACCAGGTGGTGTTGCGCGGAGTGGTGCGGTCTCCGGCGGGCATGATTGCGGTGGTGGAGAGCACGGCTCGCAAGATCAGTTATTTCCTGCGCGAGAACGATCCGGTTTTCAACGGATACGTAGTGAAGATTACGGGGGACTCGGTGACGTTCCGCGAGAACACGAACGATTCGCTGGGGCGCACGGGAACCCGTGACATTGTGAAGCGGGTGTCGGCGCCCGCGGTCTAATACGGTTTCTGGGCGCGGCCCAGGTTTGGGCACTGGTTTGAAGGGCAGACGAAGCGTGAAACGGCGAAGCCGCCGTACACGCCAAGAGCAGACAGGGACGATATGCCCGGGCTGTTCGCGGCGAGGGAGATAGAGATGAGTGTGAAGCAACTGCTGGGTGTTTTGCTGCTGCTGGCGCCGGGCGCATTTGGGGCCGGTTCACAGCTTACGAAGGTCAGTGTCGCGGAGCAGGAAAACGCCACCACGGTGATTCTGCAGACGAGCGGCACGTTCACCCACACCGAGTTCCGTCCAACCGACAGCTTATTGCTGGTGGACCTTCCTGGGGTTGCTGCCGGGGCCCTGAAGGACAGCTCGCAGCTGGTGCAGCGTCCGGGGGTGGCTTCGTACCGGGTGATCGGATACACGGGCTCGAATGGCAGCGAGATTACACGGCTGGAGATGACGTTGTCCCCCCGCGCCACGGTAAAGGTGTCGGAATCCGCGGGTGAGCTGCGGGTGGCGGTTGAGCCGTCCGGTTCGAAGGCGCTAAGCAGCGCGGTACAGAGCGAGGCGGTAAAGCCTCCTTCCCAGTTTGCGGCATCGCAACCGGCGGCACAGCCGCGGGTGCGGGCAACACAGTCCGAAGCCGTGAAGCCGGCGATTGTGCGGGGTGTATCGGTTGTGCGGCAGGCTAATGGGGTGAACGTTGAGATCGATTCGAATACTCCGGTGAAGCCGGACGCGATGCGTGTGGAATCTCCGGATCGCCTGGTGATCGATATTCCGAACTCTGTATTACGGACGCGCCAGCGGGCGATCGCGGTGAACGGGCCCGTGTTGAAGACGGTGCGGGTTGGGCTGTATCAGTCGGAGCCTCCGATCACGCGGATTGTGCTGGACCTGACTTCGGCTCATGCCTATGAATTGCAGCCACAAGGTAACAAGATTGTCGTGAAGCTGGAGGGCGATGCGAACGTGCCGGCACAGGCGACTGTTGCGGCGCGGGCAGTGGAGACGGAGCCCACGCGTGTGATTGCAGTCGAGGAGCCGAAGCAGGCAGCGGCGCAGCAGGCAGCGCCCCAACCAGTGGCACCCAAAGTAGCTCCTAAACAAGTGGCACCCAAACAAGTGGCAGAAGATGCGGCGCGGGTGATGCAGGCCAGCGTGGAACCCTCCGTGGTGGTCACAATGCCGGCAGTAAGCGCGTCCCCTGCAATGAATCCCGCGGCACAGCAGCAGGCAGCAGCTCAGCAGGCGGCGCGACAGGCGGCCCAGGCGCAGCCGATGCCGCCCATGCAGGCTCCGCAGGGATCGGCTCCGGCGGCCGGGGCTGCAACCACTACCGCCTCGCGGTATACGGGCGAGCCGATTTCAGTGAACCTGAAAGATGTGGACCTGAAAGATTTTTTCCGTCTGGTGCATGAGATCAGCGGTTTGAATATTGTGCTGGATCCCGCCGTGCGCGGAACGCTGACGCTGGTGCTCGACGATGTTCCGTGGGACCAGGCTCTGGATATCGTTCTGCAGAACAATGGACTGGATCGCCGACTTGAGGGCAACGTACTGAGGATCGCGACTCGCGAAACCTTTACGCGAGAGGCGGAGTCGCTGCGGGCCCAGACCGAGGCGCAGGCGCTGGCGGTGAACCCGACGCAGTACACCCACTATTTGAGCTATGCCCACGCGGTCGACGTCGTGCCGCTGATCAAGCGGTTTCTGTCGGCGCGGGGCGAGGTGCTGGCAGACCCCAGAACCAATGCGTTGCTGATCAAGGATATTCCGAACGTGATTCCGGAAGTGCAGCGACTGCTCGGACAGCTTGACCGCAAGACGCAGGAAGTTGAAATCGAAGCACGCGTGGTGGCAGCAACGCGGAACTTTGCGCGTGACATCGGAACCCAGCTGGGCTTCGGTTGGAATAACGCCTCCACGATCGTTACCGGCTCTGCTGCGGTTGGACCCAGCCAATTCGGTAATCCCAAGCTGGAGAGTGGCTCCGGCCAGGGCATAGCGTCACCGCCGGGAATTCCGCAGGTCGCCACAACAGCGGCCATACCACTGTTCAGCAATTTCCCGGTGCCGGGACCGACCAGCGGCTTTTCATTTTCGAATATCGGCGGCTCTTACCGGATCGACAACATCCTTACGCTGGCGGAAAGGCGCGGATTGTTAAAGATTCTGTCGCGACCGCGAATCGTGACGCAGAACAACATCGGGGCCACGGTGAAGCAGGGTCTCCGCATCCCGGTTGTGACGGCGGCGCAGTTGGGCGGGCCTCCCACGACCAGTTACATCGATGCGGCGCTGCGGTTGCAGGTGACCCCGCAGGTGACGGCGGAGAATACGATTTTCCTGAATGTCGACGTAGAGAACACCACGCCCGACTTCAGCCGTCAGGTGCAGGGCAATCCCACGCTGATTACACAGCAGGCGACAACTTCGGTGCTGGTGAACGACGGGGGAACGGTGGTGATCGGCGGCGTGATCCAGACGCAGAACTCGGTCAGCGTGCAGCAGGTGCCGTTGCTGGGCGATCTGCCGATCCTGGGGAACCTGTTCAAGCGCCGGTCAGTGGATACCTCGACGCAGGAGCTGATCTTCTTTATTACGCCGAAGATCATACAGACGTAGTCAGGATTCAAACTTTAATGATAAGCCGCGGATTATCCGCGGCTTATTTTTTGGCGCTTACTAAGGATGGGTTACCGTTGCGACGCGCGACTCGTGCTGCCCTGCAGTGAAGACGCTATTATTCTGGCGGGTGATGGGAGCGGGAATGACGAGAGTGAAGCGAATGGAAGTTGACTACAGAGCGCGGCAGCGAGGTGTTGAGCAGTCGCTGGCAACCCTCAAGGTGGACGCTCTGCTGGTGACGCACGCCGCCAATGTGCGTTATCTGAGCGGTTTTACCGGAAGCGCGGGCGTGCTGTTGTTGTTTGCCCACGGGCGGGGGCCGGTGTTCTTTACGGATGGGCGCTATACGGCGCAGGCGGCGGTGGAGGTCAAGCGGGCAAGGGTGGTGATTGGGAGCCGGTCCGCGCTGCTGGAGGCGGCGGCTTACGCGGGGAAGCGCCGCGTGAAGGCGCTCGGCGTGGAAGCGGAGCATATGTCCCTGGAGAGCCGGATGGTGCTGCGCAAGGCAACCGGCGCCGATGTGCGTCTGCGGGAGACGACGGGATTGGTGGAGCGTCCGCGGATGATCAAGGATGAGGTTGAGTTGAAGATCATGGCGCGCGCGGCGCAGTTGGGCGTGAGGCTGCTCGATGTGGCGCTGGCGGCGATCCGTCCGGGAGTGCGGGAGTCGGAGGTGGCGGCGGAGCTGGAGTATGCGGCGCGGAGTGCGGGAGCTTCGGGGATGTCGTTTGAGACGATTGTGGCATCGGGTCCCCGTTCGGCGCTGCCGCATGGGGTGGCGACCTCTGCGAAGATTCCGGCAAGGGGATTTATCGTGTTGGATTTCGGGGTAAAGCTCGATGGCTATTGCTCGGATATGACCCGGACTGTGCATGTGGGCCGCTGCGGAGCCGCCGATCGCCGCATCTATGAAGCGGTGCGGCAGGCGCAGGCCGCAGGCAGCAACGCGGTGCGGGCGGAGGTTGAGGTGGCAGCGGTGGATGCCGCTGCGCGGGGAGTACTGAACAAGAGCGGGCTGGGACGGTATTTCACACATTCGACCGGACACGGGGTGGGGTTGGAGATTCATGAGCCGCCACGGCTGGGCAAGGGTCAAAAGGAACAGCTTAAAACGGGCATGGTGGTGACGGTGGAGCCCGGGGTGTACCGGGCGGGACGTGGCGGAGTGCGGATTGAGGATACGGTCGTAGTCACCAGAACAGGTCACCGGGTGCTGACAACTGCCCCCAAAGAGCTGATTGAATTATGATCGCAGGGCAC
The DNA here is from genome assembly GCA_035548935.1 of Terriglobales bacterium. Lineage (GTDB taxonomy): Bacteria > Acidobacteriota > Terriglobia > Terriglobales > Acidobacteriaceae > DASZRZ01. The sequence goes on along the minus strand of DASZRZ010000084.1, from coordinate 517 downwards.
GCCCGACCGGACTGAAACGAACATGAATCAAAAAGAGATCAAGGAACTGATCGATTACTTAATCGAAAAGGATATTGCCGAGTTTGAGCTGGAGCGCGGCGACGTGAAGCTTCGCATCAAGCGCGCCGGAGGTGAGCCGCAGTCCACGGTTGAGCGGGGCTCGGTTCCGGGAACCCCCGTGCTGGTTCCCTCTCTGAGGGCCGCGCCCGCTGTGCCTCAGCCGCCGCAGGCTTCGGCGGCAGCCAGTGTTGCGAGCGGCGGTTCAGAGACCGACCCGGGGGCGTCGAGCGCCGCGGCAACTCAGGCGGACCGGCATACGATGCGTTCCCCTATTGTGGGCACGTTCTACGAAGCGGCGTCGCCGGGAGCACCGGCGTTCGTTAAGGTGGGGGACAGGGTTGAGGCGGGGCAGGTGCTTTGCGTGATTGAGGCCATGAAGCTGATGAACGAGATTGAGGCGGAGGTGTCCGGGGAAATCGTGGCGCGGCACGTGAACAATGCCCAGCCCGTGGAATAT
>DASZRZ010000083.1:0-5124 GCA_035548935.1 Terriglobales bacterium | reverse complement strand
GCGAACTGCCCGGAGTCCTGCGGAAGCTCCACCACAACACGGGCGTAAGCAACAGCAGTATCAGAAACGCTGGATGTTCAAAATACATTCCGTGCACCTGTACCGCTTACTCGACACTTCACTTTGCAACCCCGGTCTGTTCGCGCATCTTCTCCGCTACCGGATATCCCGTGCCTTCTCCAGCAACCGGATCACCGGATACCGGGTCACCTGGTGAACGGCCACTGGGAGAATATCCGCGGCGGTTCTCCGGATTGCGGTAAAACAGCACCCATTCCAGCCACAGAAAAATCACTCCCAGCAGCGCCAGCCATCGCCACAGATCGGGACCCGCATCTTCCAGCGGCGCCGCCGCAACATCGGCAGTCTCCGGCTCCGTTGGCTTCCAACGCAGCACAGGCAGCGAAGGAGCATTGATCCCCACCCGCGTCTCGCGGCCCGGCATAATCACGCGATAAAGACCGGTCTCCTGTACCAGCAGATGAATGCCCTGGGCGGAGCGGGCGAATGGCACTGCCGTATTGTTCTCCGCGAACACCCGCGTAACCGCGCCCGGAATAGCGACCTTCCCCGCCGGAAGCGATTCCGCCGCATCCTCCACGGAACGAGTCATCCACTCAATCGCTCCCGCCATCAGGAGCGGAAACGCCGGCTGCTGGGGAAAGTTCGACCGGCGCGGATCGAAGCCGACAATCAGCGCCTTGCGTCCTGGCTGTGCGCGGGCCACAATCAACGGCTTCTCCGGCGTGCCTGCGGTGGCCAGCACCGTGTCGCCGGACTGCAATGCAATAACAGCCGGATTCCTCACGCTCACATCCCGCGTTCGCACCCACCGGGTTACAGGATGTTGCGGGTTCCATCCGCCCACGCGCACCGGAGGCGATTTGCCTCCCGCCGCGCCGGCTCCGCCCATAAAGATAATCGCGTTGTTCGCGGGCCGCGGGGGCATCCCGTCGTAAATCGTAATGTCGGGCGAAGCCTTTCCGCTCGCGCCCGGCGGCAGCACCTCGGTCTGTACATAAGGATCAGTCGCCAGCACTCCGCCCACTTGTTTACCGAAGCCCGCATTGGGGGTAACGATGTCGATATGCACGGGCGCAAACGACGGAATCGCCAGCGTCGCGGCGTCATCCGCCTCCAGGGCATCCGGCGGACCGAGTTCCGCCCGCAGGACTCCCCCTCGCGACAGGAAAAAGTTCTTCCGGATGGTGGTGGTCTCGCCCGGGGCCACCCGCGCGGCATCCTCGCCTAAAGGGTGGCCCTCCACCGAAGTCTTCAGCGATACATTGGCTCCACTCTGGCCATAGTTCTTCACGTTTGCCAGCAAGTGCCACAAGTCGGGACGCCCCGCGTCCCGCTGAAGCGCGATTCCCGTAATTCCGCGATTCTCCACCGGCTCGGGACCCGCCACCAGTCGAGTAAGAAACTGCACCCGGCTGGTTGGAGCCTGCAATGTGCGGCGCAGCTCCTCCAGCCGCAGCTCCTGCTGCTCATCCAGCATTCCCGGTCCGATGTAAACCATCACTCCCCGCCGCGAGCCGGAGAGTGCGGCCACACCCAGATCGAGTGCCCGCGAAATATCCGCAACCCCATCGGTGGGCCGGAGCCGCTCAATGGCGCGCCGCAATACATCCCTGTTATCGGTAAAGGAAACTACGGAGGTGGGATCGGCATCCGCCTGCAACAGCAACACCGGCTCATGGCTGGGCAGCGAGTTCAGAAAGCGAAGCGCCTCTTCCCGTTCCTTTTCGATCCATGCAGGTTCGCCCGCCCGTCTTGCCTTGGACCAGATCGAGGTGTCCACAATAAGGACCGCGCTACGTCCCGTTTGCGCATCGCCGATTCGAATGTCCGCCAGGGCCAGCAGGATCACCAGCAGGAACAGTACCTGCGCCAGCAGCGCCAGAACATCCCGGAGCCGCCGCCGGGGTTGGGGCGTAATCTCCGCGCTCTTCCAGAAACGCAGCGTCGAAACCCGCCGGTGTATGGGATGGCGGTGATGAAGATAGAGCCACAGCGCACCTCCCGCGGCCGCCGCCCACAGCGCGGTCACTTCCAATGGACTCAGCGCGGACCAGTTCATGCCAGTACCCGGTTGGTCTGCAAACTTCGCAGCACGAAATCCTGGTAAGGGATACTGGTAACGGCGCGGGCATAGCGGCCCCCATTCCGCAGCACCAGCCGCTGCAAGCGCTCCGAGGCATCCAGAAAGGCCCGCTCATACAGAGCGGCGCTTTGAGGCGTGCATGCCACCACCTGCTTGGCGCCGCTTTCCGCGTCTTCCAGCGTGAAGTCGCCAAACATGGTCGGACGCTGCTCTTCCGCGCTATGCACCTGGATCAGCACCACATCGTGACCGCCGGAGCGCAGCATTTGCACCGCACCATTGCTGCCTTCTTCATCGAAGAAATCCGAGATCACAAACACCATGCCACGAGATGGAAATCGTTCCAGAAATCCCTGCACCGAACGGTAAACGTCCGTTCGCCCCTCGCAAGTCAGTTCGCTCAGGAAGCTCAGGACAGAGAAGAAGCGGTTCCGTCCTCCTGCCGTAATGATTGGGGTTCCCATGCGCTCCGCAAAAGGAATGACAACGGTGGTGTCGAGACGCAACAACGCCAGGTAAGCGAAGGTTGCCGCCAGCCGCTGCGCGTACAAGGCCTTGCTCTCGCCAGCCTCTTCGCAATCCATGGACGCGCTGCAATCCAGCAGGATGTAAACCCGGATATTCTGCTCGGCCTCGTAGAGCTTCAGGAAAAGCTTGCCCAGCCGCAGGTAGGCATTCCAGTCCAGGTAGCGCGAGTCCTCGCCGGAACTGTATCCGCGGTAGTCGGCAAACTCCAGTCCCGAACCGCGCTCACGCGAACGGTGATCGGAGCCGACTCCACCGGCCAGGTCGTTGCCGCATACCAGCGCAACCTTTTCCAGAGTCTTCAGAAATTCGCGGTCGAGCAACATCGGAGGCGCCATGGGAGTGTCAGTCGCGGGATTCAGCCTGCAAAAAACGGCTCGACAGCGAAGTCCGCCTTCTCCTTATATCTTTAATTCAGTTCTTCGCTATCTTGTCCGCAATCTCTTCCAGCAGATCGTCGGCGGTCCGGTTATCGGCCTGGGCTTCGAAATTCAGCATGATGCGGTGCCGCAACGCCGGCAGTAGCAATGCGCGTATGTCCTCTATGCTCACATTGAAGCGCCCCTGTAACAGCGCCCTCACCTTGCCGCCCAGAATCAAAGCCTGACCTCCACGGGGAGAACTGCCGTAGCGGATATATTTCGCCGCCAGGTTATTCTCCCGCGCTTCGGGATGGGTGGCCAGAACCGCCTGAACCGCGTACTCGCGCACATGGGGCGCCAGGGGCACCAGCCGCACCAGCTTCTGGATTTCCAGAATCTGGGGACCGTTCAGCACCGGGATCACGGGATTGCTTTCGCGTTTTGTCGTGCGCTCCAGAATTTCGTGCAGCTCTTCGCGGCGCGGAAATGGAACCCGCAGCTTGAAAAAAAAGCGGTCGAGCTGCGCCTCTGGCAGCGGATACGTGCCTTCCATCTCCAGTGGATTCTGGGTCGCCATCACGAAGAACGGCTCTTCCAGAAGATGCGTGGCGCTGGCCACGGTCACCTGTTTTTCCTGCATCGCTTCCAGCAGGGCCGACTGGGTTCTGGGAGTGGCGCGATTGATTTCGTCGGCCAGCAGCAGATTGGCGAAGATGGGTCCTGGCTGGAACTCCAGAGACTTCCGCCCATCGCTGTCTTCCTGCAAAACGCCTGTGCCGATCACGTCGGCGGGCATCAGGTCGGGCGTGAACTGAATCCGGGAATACCGCAGCGACACGGCTTGCGCCAGCGTACGCACCATCAGGGTCTTGCCCAGTCCGGGCACACCCTCCAGAAGTATGTGGCCTCCCGCCAGCAGCGCAATCAGCACGCCCTCGACCACTTCGTTCTGGCCAACGATCGCCTTGGAAATTTCAGCGCGAACTTCGACCATCTTTTCCGACAGCGACTCGATCTCTTTGCCGAAAGCTGGCCCGATATTCGGGTCCGCCGTTCCTACCGTTCCATTCATGGATTGTCCTTCACTGCCGGTTGTTTCAACTCACTCTGAGGGCTGCGTTGATCGGGATGATCGAAATACCGCTGCACATAGGTGCGATATCGCAGGGGCATGCTTCCCTGCTCCACACCGTTGGTGGTCGCCCTGGGTTGGGGACTTCGATTTCCCATGGGAACCAGCGCCTGTCCAACTTCCGTCGTCGTTGTCACCAGAATCTCTCCCTTGAAGTTCGTGGTGCTTAACGGCACCACTTGTTTCAAGGCATCTGGCTTCTTCAAAGCATTCTCCGGCGCCTGGGCATTCTCGGTTTTCTTGCCCTTGCTGGCATCTCCTGCCCCTGATGTCGGCCCGGGCATCGATCCGCTTCCGCCGCTGGTTTTATCCTTATCACCATTCTGCTCTTTTGCCCCGGACTTATCCTTCGGGGATGTCTTTGACGACTGGTCGGAAGGCTTTCCACCTGCCTGCGACCCCATCTTGTCCGATTGCTGGCTATTACTGTCCTGGGAGCTCTTGGGCTGATCGTCGGACTTCGACAGCAAATCCTTCAGCGCCTGCTTGATCTTATCTGCCAGCGAAGACCCTTCTCCCTTCGACTGCTGTGAGCCTTCCTCATTATTCTTATTCTCACGGCCCTGGGACTTGGGGTCGCCTCCTGCCTGCTTGGGGGCTCCCTGGCCCTGCTGCTTATCCGACGGGCGGGGCTCTCCACTTTGGGGATCGGCGTTCGGATCCCCTTGGGGCTTTTCCATGCCCTCGGCTGCCATATCGGCGTCTTTTTTCTGCTGGAGTTGTGCCTTCTCGGTATCGGGCATATCCGGCGAGGCAACCAGTTCGCTGTTCTCGATGGCTTCCGCCTCGCGGGGATCCTCAGACCTCACAGACTTCTTGTCTTCCAACCTTCGTAAAATGGTCTTCTCCAGCTCGGCCAGATGAAGCGGCTCAATCGCCCGCTGGATTCGCACTTGCGCGGCTCTGAGCAGCGCGGGCATGGGCGGCCGGTGGTTCACCCGGTAGGCCATCAGGCCAGCAACCGCCGCCACCAGCATCAGCACCCGGGGCAGGGCTAC
>DASZRZ010000082.1:0-7807 GCA_035548935.1 Terriglobales bacterium | reverse complement strand
CACGGAAACCGATGTGGCCGTGTTATTGAAGAAGCCAGTATTCCGGAAGTTGTCCGTCAACTGGCGGCCAAACTCGGCGCCGCCCAACAGCGTATGGCGTATCCATCCGGTTCTCAGTCCGTAAGTCAGGTCCGTCTGGTTGAAAATGTTCCGCCGCGCCGTCGCATTGTTGTATGCGGTAAGAGCCACGAGCGTTTTGGCGGCATTGACGGCCCCGGGAACAAAGTTCTGATATCCACGGTCGTAATCGCCAAACATCGTGCGGTTGCGGATATTCAGTCCGCCCTCCTGGTGCTCAATGGCAGCCGTTCCCAGATTCACCACGGCCCTTACAGGACTGATATCCGGATTGCCAAAATAGGTGGAGATATCGGTATCGGCGGGCCTCCCTAGATACGACGGAATACCCCGGTCGGCCACGCGGTAATCTCGGAAGTGCTCGTAGCTCAACTTGATCTCCGTCTGGCTGCCGGCTGTGATTTTCATCGTGGGATTGAAGCCATAGCGCTCCAGGTTGACCGCGTTTCTGAAGCTGTCCGAGTTCTCATAGACGCCATTCAACCGGAAGGCCACCCTGTCGCCGAAGGGCTGGTCGAGATCGGTGGCAAACCGCTTATTTCCGAACGAGCCGCCTTGCAACGAAAATTCATGGAGGGGAGTGTCGAGCGCCTCCTTGGTTACGCGGTTGATCACGCCGCCTCCGCCGCCGCGGCCAAACATCATTGCATTGGGCCCCTTCAGGGCCTCCACCCGCTCCACGTTGTAAAGATCGCGGTAGTACTGCACGTCATCACGAACCCCATTCACAAAGAAATCCGCCGAGGAGCTGTTTCCGCGAATGATGACCTGGTCGCGATTGTTTTCGCCCTGATGCGCGCTCACGCCGGGGATGTAACGCACCACATCGGCGATGCTGCGCATCGACTGATCTTTAATCAGCTCCTGCGTAACGATGGAAACCGACTGCGGAGTGTTCAACAGCAGTGTGGGAGTCTTGGTGGCGCTGCTGATCGTCGCCACCTGATAGCCCGAGGGCTCCGTAATGGTAACCATGTTGTCGTTGCCGGAAACTTTCAGGACAATCTCCAGCGGCCCCGGCGCCACATCCTTGAAGTCCAGCGGCTGGGAGGCTTCCACAAAACCATCGGCGGCAACTTTCAGATTGTAGGAACCGGGTTCCACCGGAAAAGAAAACTCGCCTCTTTCATTGGACCGCACAGACGTTGACAGGGTGGCTCCCTCCCTCAGGGCAGTCACGCGCGCGCCCGCAACACGCGCTCCGCTGGCATCCACCACCGTGCCGGTCACCGTGACCTTTGCGGGTTCCGCCTGCAACTGGCAGAGCAAACTCGTAATGAGAAGCGCCGCGTATACCGGCCGCTTGCATATGGATAAGAACTGGCTGTAGAGCGCTACCACCGGATTTGTGCAATTTTTCTGTTCTGCCGTCATGTTATTTCCCTTGCGTTGAAATCCGAGTGCGGGCGGGCCTACAATCAAAAAGGTCGCCAGCCTCACGGTTGTTGCGATCCAGCGGGCCGGGGCGCAGCTCCCGCAAGAGTTTTCGCGCCCTGGTCCGTACTTCCTGTTTGAACCTGAATCCTTGGTTATTCCTTCTTCTTTCGGAGACCCGCTCCGGCGCAGGCGCGGCAACGTCCGCCCACCTCAAGCCGGATTACATCGATGGAAAACCCACAGCGCTCCCGAATCTCTTCTTTCAACTGGTCGTAGTGTGGACTGGTGAACTCCTCAATCGTCCCGCAGCGGAAGCACGCCAGATGCAGATGGTCCCGGCTGGTGCGCGCTTCGTAGTAATGCTTCTCGCCGTTCAGGTGCATCAAGTCGAGCTCGTCGATCAGGCCCAGCCTCTTTAAAAGGCCCAGTGTGCGGTAAACCGTGGCCCGGTCAACATGCGCATCCTTCTGCCGGACGCGCTCGAAAAGCAGGGCAGCATCCAGGTGCTGGTCCGCCCGCTGGATCTCCTCAATCAGGACACGCCTCTGCGCCGTGAGCCGGATTCCCCGCGATTCCAACTCCTCAATCAGCGGCCTTCTTTGTAAAGCGTTCGTTGGCATAATTTCGTCCGAATACCCGCCAGCAAAGCCCCGATGGCAAAGCATGGCTAACGAATCCAGTTTGCGAACCAATCGCAAGAAGTACCCAATTGCGACCCTGTCGCAACAACAATTCAGATGCCATCACCGGGCGGCATCCACTACCCCGCCTAAAGCCCTGGCTACCCACCTAAAACATTACTTGCGACGCAGTCGCAACATGGTAGAACAAACATCCCCAAATCAACGTCTCATCTTACTTATCGATAGCGAACTGTCAACTGCAAAAGCATTCGGTTGCCTCATAACTGAGTCCAACAGGAGCAATCTGCATTCAGCTGCGTTCCAGATACTATCCAATGGAACCACCTGGCCTCCGCCTCATGCTATGAGATACGTTGGCAATACGATTTACTGTAACCTCGCGCCAAAATCCTCCCGTTCAACCTCTCCTAAGGTACAATCTCGCTTCCTGGAGCCCTCAATCGAATGCAATCAAAACCTGTCCTAGTGTCTACTCCTGCAAAGCAGAAGCTGAACCGGAATCAGATCCGTGGTTTTTGGGCCTCGTGGGGTGGCTGGGCCATGGACGGAATGGATTCCTTCATTTTCGCGCTGGTGATGGTGCCGGCACTGATGGAACTGCTTCCCAGGTCCGGCATTCCTCCCACCGCCGGCAATATTGGGTTCTATGGCTCGATCCTGTTCGCGCTCTTCCTCATCGGCTGGGGCTTCGCCCTGATCTGGGGACCGATTGCCGACCGCTTTGGCCGTGTCCGCACCCTGATGTTGACGGTCCTCTGTTTTTCCCTCTTCACCTTCCTGAGCGCATTGGCCACCAATGTCTGGATGCTGGCCTTTTTCCGCCTTATGGCGGGCATCGGCATCGGCGGAGAATGGGCCATGGGCGCCACCTTCGTCGCCGAGGAATGGCCGGAAGACCGCCGTAAGATGGGCACCGCCTGGATGCATACCGGCTACTACTTCGGCTTCTTCCTCGCCGCCGCCGCTAACTTCACCATCGGCAGCCACTATGGCTGGAGGTGGATGTTCGCCCTGGGCGGCTCTCCCGCGCTGCTGATCTTCCTCATCGGCAAAAAAGTTCACGAACCGGCCCGCTGGCAAAAGGCCCAGGAAAAACCGGCCCGGCAGCTCTCGAATACGCAGACGGCAGGCGGTCCGCTGGCCCCGGTCTTCTGGTTTTTTCGATCTTTCGCTGTGCTGTTTACTCCCGTGTACCGTAAGCGGACGATTCTGAATTCGCTCTTTCTGCTGGTTTCAATCATTGGACTTTGGGCCGGGTCCGTTTATGTTCCGGGCGCGGTAACCTACCTGGCTGCTAAAGCGGGCAAGTCGGCCACTGAGGCCGCCCAGTTGGCCTCCTATTCCACCGCGGTGCTCTCCATTGGAACCATCCTGGGAGCGTTTCTCGTGCCGCCGTTCGCCGAACGCTACGGCCGCAGGATCACCCTTGGCTTCTACTTCGTATTGATGCTGATCTTCATTCCGCTGACATTTGGCTACGTCTTCTACCTGGAAGGCAATCCTTTGCCATGGTTCATGGTGTGCCTGTTTTTCCTGGGAGTGGGCGGCTCGAACTTCGCGGTCTATTCCATGTGGCTGCCGGAACAGTATGCGACCGAATGCCGCGGCAGCGCCTTCGCCTTCATAACCAATATTGGACGGTTTGCGGGTGCTGGAATCACATTCCTGGTGGGAGCCGGTGTGCGCTACTTTGGATCGCTGGGTTATCCCGTGGCGCTTACCGCCGTGGCTTTTCTCATTGGGTTGCTGCTTCTGCCATTGGGTTACGAGACCAAAGGAAAGCCTCTGCCCAACTAACAGAGATCTTCTCTCGGACCATGCAGGAAGGCTACCCGCTTCCGGTCCTTTAATGCTTCACTTTGGCCGCGCCGGAAAATTACCAGATTCCGGTGCGGCCAAAAAAATATCCCCTTAAATCGGGTACACCCGCCCGGAAGACAAACTTCAGCCCATTACTCTCCGGGTGTGCTGATTCCGGGTGTGCTGATAGAAGAATCCTCGGAAGGAAGCGTCAGCGCCACGAACTCTCCCGGCAGATCGCGTCCGCCCACTGCCACCACAATGTACTGCTTCCCGTTCAGCATGTAGGTCATCGGCGCGCCCGTGGCCAGGCCGGGCAGGCGGATTGCGGCAATTCGATTTCCCGTAGCCTTATCGAAGGCCTGCAAAACCGGCTCGCCATCGAGGTGAACGCTCACGCCCGCAAAAAACAGGGTTTTTGTGAGCAGCACATTCCCCCTCGCCAGCCGGCCTGTTCTGGGGATATTGAGTCCTTTCAGCGCAGGGTGGTTCCTGACCTCATCGGGAGTCTCTCCATTGGGCACCATCCAAAGCTTCTCGCCGGTTTTCAGATCGATGGCGGTAATGCGCCCATACGGCGGCTTCATCAGCGGAAGGCCCTGAGGTCCCTTCGGCAATGACTGGATGTTGACAAAATTCATGTTGGAGTTGGGACTGGTCGTCATTGCATTGATGACCGGACGCGTCACCGACGTGATGTAAAGCACTCCAGTTTCCGGATCAACCGCTCCGCTATCCCAATTCCCTCCTCCATTGGACCCGGGGTTATTGAGAGTGCCCTTGGTTCCGCTGGGATGATCTTTAAGCGAGGGTGGGGTGAACAGGGGACCGAGCCGGTATTGCGAGGCGATCTTCACGGCTTCGGCGTGCAACTCAGGAGTAAAGTCGTTCAGGTCGTCGAGCGAAACCCCCTGCAACTCAAAAGGCGCGGGACGGGTGGGAAAAGGCTGGGTAGGCGCGGTGCGCTCCCCGGCGAGATCCGTCTGCGGCACGGGACGTTCTTCGACCGGCCAGACCGGCTTGCCCGTCACCCGGTCGAACACAAAGGCAAATCCCTGCTTGGTGATCTGTACGACGGCCTTCAGGTTCTTTCCACCCATCGGGACATCCACGAGGATCGGTCCGGCGGGCGGGTCGTAATCCCAAATATCGTGATGCGATAATTGAAAGTGCCAGATGCGTTTTCCGGAGCGTATGTCCACGCATACCAGGCTGGCGGAAAAAAGATTGTCCCCCAGCCGGTGACCTCCGTAAAAGTCGCCGGTACCATCCTCCACCGGCAGGTAAACGTATCCCAGCTCCTCATCCACCGCCAGGTTCGCCCATGCGCCGGTGTTTCCCGTGTAGCGCCAAGAGTCATTTTCCCAGGTCTCGTTTCCCATCTCTCCGGGCAGGGGAATGGTATGAAAGATCCACAGGCGCTTACCGGTGTGCACGTCGTAGCCGCGAATAAAGCCCGGAACATTTTCCTTGGTCGGCGGCTCAGTCCCACCTTGCAGCGCCGCGCCCACCACGATCACGCCGTGAGAAATAATGGGCGGAGAACTCAATCCGATCGGGGCCTGCACTGGATCCACCGGACGGTCCAGCCCCTGCTTCAGGTCAACAACTCCCTTGTTTCCGAATTCCGGACGCGGGATTCCGGTTTTGGCGTCCAGCGCCACCATCTGATAACCGGGCGTCACGGCGATGATCGTTTCCTTCGCTCCCTCCTTCCAATACGCGACTCCGCGCCCTGCATTTCTTAACGGCGCGTTCACTCCCCTTTTGCCCTCGTCCATGCGATACATCCAGAGAGTCTCGCCGGTGGCGGCGTTGATCGCCACCACATCGCGCCGGATGCCCGCCGTGGCGTAGAGCACTCCCCCCGCCATTAAAGGCGTCACCTCATATTCCTTGTTGCTCTCGGGATTGGGGCTATAGTTCCAGGACCTCCACCGCCATGCAATCTTGAGATTCTTAACATTGTCGCGATTGATCTGGTCCAGTGTGGAGTAGCGCGTATTGCCGTTATCCGCCGAATTACTTCGCCATTCCCCGTCTTTTGCGCCCGCCTGCGCGGCCAAAACCGGGGGCAGCAACAAAGCCAGCATGGCAGTCAGAGCCAGCAACATGGCCCGCATGGCGTGGTTGGGATTTAAGGCGGCGCGAAAATCTGTCCGTGGTCCGGTAGTTGATTGAACTCTCGATTGGGTCATCGGGATTGCTCTGGGGAAATCACTCTGGTGGAATCACTCTTGGATCGCTTTCGGAAAGTGCCAGATTATATAGAACCGGCCACAAACATTGCAGAATAAGCAAAACTGTCCCCAAAGGTGGTATTGCACCAAATTGCCTCCGCAGATAAATTTCGCGACGGATTCCTACCACGAATCCTTATACTGCGAGCTGCTGCAAGCGAATCGCTGCGGCGCAGCCTGTCACTTCATCCCAAAATGAGCGCGAGCCTTACGATGCATCTGAAACAAAACCTCTTCTTGCTGGCGGGCTTCATGGTTGGCCTTGCCATTTCCGGTGATTGCGCGACCATCACGGGAACAGTTCAAGGCGCCGAAGGCACGCCATTTCAAGGTGCATTTGTTGAGGCCCGGAACGCCAAAACCCGCATCACGGTAATTGTTCTCTCCGGCACGGATGGCCGCTACGAGATCGAAAACCTTCCCGCGGGCGAGTATCGTCTGCAAATCAAGGCGGTCGGCTATCGTGCCGAACCACGCGACGCCGTGACCCTTGCTGCTGCCCAGAAAGCCAGCTACAACTTCCAGTTAAAGAACGATACCGTCCGCTGGACCGACGTTTCGCTCTACCAGGCGAAGCAACTGTGGCCTGCATCTCCAGCAAAAGACCAGTTCTTCAAGACCTGCTCCACCTGCCACGGCTTCCAGACCCGCATCGCCCCTTTCACACGCGACGTTGAGGGCTGGCGCGACCGCATCGAATACATGCGCCACGCCATGCACTTCTCTCTTGCGAGCTTCACCGACCAGCAGGCGGCGGAGATGTCCTCCTATTTTGCGAGCCTCTATGGCCCGGAGCCCGTGCTGCCCAAGTCCCCCGCCGATATGCCGGGATACAAAGACACCCTCCGGCCCATCAGCAGCGAAGCTCTGAATATCGTTTATGTGGAATATCCAATGCCTGGTCCGGACCGCATGCCCTTCAGCGCCGCTCCGGCCAAAGATGGCTTTGTCTGGATACCGAACTTTGGCAGCGCCAATAAAATCAGCCGCCTCGATCCCAAAACTGGCGTGATGCAGGACTTCACTGTGCCCCACGTGGGCACCGCCGCCATCCACTCTGCCGTTCCGGGTCCGGACGGCTCCGTCTGGCTGATCGAATCCGGCGCCAACATACTCGGCCAGTGGGACCCCAAGACCCAGAAGATCACGGAATTTCAGGACTACTACCTGCCGGGAAAAGAAGGCACCGGAGAAGGCGGATCGAAGCACACGACGCGCGTCGCTCCCGATGGAAGCGTCTGGTCGAGCGGCGCTCCCCTCACGAAATTTGACCCTGAAACCAGGAAGTTCACGCGCTTCGAAGACGTGATCTTCACCTACGACGTCAAGCCCGACAAAAACGGCGACGTCTGGTTCACCACCTTCGGACCCAATGCCCGCTATGGAAGAGACCCGGCGGCGCAAAAGCTCACTCCCGAGCAGTCGCCCCAGAACAAGATCGGCAAGGTCGATGGAAAGACCATGAAGGTCTCCCAGTGGATTCTTCCCACCGCGAACAGTCTGCCCCGCCGCATGGAGATCGCTCCCGACGGCATGATCTGGGTCGGCGAATACAACGGCGGCAACATGGCGCGCTTCGACCCCAAAACCCAGACCTTCAAGGAATTTCCCCTGCCCGGACCCGACCCCACCCCCTACGCCATGGGCTTCGACGCCGAGGGCTACCTC
>DASZRZ010000081.1:0-2205 GCA_035548935.1 Terriglobales bacterium | reverse complement strand
GGGCCGATCGTTGCCATTGTGACCGGCGCGATTCCTCTTCAGGATGCTAAGTCTCTGCTGGCCACCATCAACTTCGACGCCGATGTCACCTGGAGTGAAGCCGTTCCCGTGGGGAAGAATGATCCGCGAAGTCTCCTGGGCTCTCTCGTGCTGTTGACCCTCATTGTGCTCGGTGTTGCGCTTGTCGCTGGCATTGCTTTCGGGGGCATTCGCATCCTCGTTAAGCGGCTCTACCCCGACCGGATATTCGACCGCCCCGAGGATATCGAGATTATTCAGCTCAAACTGTAGGGGAAATCCGTTCCATTATTTTGTTGCACTTACAAGCAAAGCGTTGAAAATAAACAACCATGCAGATTGCGGACTCAACTTTGCATATTGAGTTCAAGTTATTGAAAAATAAGGTGTTTGAGTTCCAAAAATCCCTTGACACCCCTCTTGCCCGGCTCATAAGATTTCGCCAATACAAGTTTCTTACGGAAGAATCCTCCGTCTGGAACTATTCTCCCTTGAAGAAAAGGCCGCCTGAGTTGCCGGGCGGCCTTTTCGTTTCTGCTCTCACGTCTTCTCTTCGGAAAAATGGGGCCGCACGGCAATAGCCGGAGCAATTCTCGCGGCGGCCTCCGGCAAACGGAAGGCGCCTCTGAATTTTTAAAATCTGAATTCTTAAAAATGGAATTGCCGGGAAAAGTTCTCCGGCGAAGGAAGCTGGAGCCGACGATCGGACTTGAACCGATGACCTGTCGATTACGAATCGACTGCTCTACCAACTGAGCTACGTCGGCGCCTGAAAGATTCTAAACGTCGCGCCGCCTAACAGTAAAGAACGCATCGCCCACGCATCTTCCCATTGAGGACTGGTTTTCCACTGCTTTCCACCACGTATCACCGATCTCCACAGGCAACACCCTACTTTGCACTTGCCTTCACGTTTCGCTGTTCCGATAATACGCCGCAGGCAAGCGAACTAAAGGAACAGTGCAACCCTATTGTCGAACTGATCTTCTGCGGATTCTCCGCATCACGCCGCGCCAGTTGGCCCAGTGGCAACGGGACGGATTGGTGCCTGTGGCGGAAGATTATTCCTTCTCAGATTTACTCCAGGCAAAAAAGGTTCGGGATCTCCGCGCCAAGCGCGTCCGTTCCGCGGTCATTCGCGAGTCACTGCAAGCCATGCAGCAGGCTTCCGGCATGGAAAATCCCCTGCTTGAGGCTGGCACCTTTTCCACCGGATCGCGTGTTGCTTACCGCCATGAAGGGCACGCCATGGAGCCCATCGCAGGCCAGTTCGTAATGGACTTTGCCTTTGCCGAGGATGCGGCCAAGATGGTTTCTTCCCGTACCAGCACATTTCCGGGTGGAGAAACCGCCGCCGCTCACTTCGCCCGTGGAATTACCCTCGAAGAAGACCCCGCAACCCAGCAGCAGGCAATTGCAGCCTATGTCCGGGTGCTCGAACTTGATCCTGCCCACGCAGCGGCCTACATCAACCTCGGAACCTTGTACTACAACCACCAGGATTACAAACTTGCGGAATGGAACTACCGCAAAGCCGTCGAGGTCGATCCCCGCTACGCCCTCGGATACTTCGATCTCGGGAATGTCCTCGACGAAACCGGACGCGTGGAGGAGGCCATCAGCACCTACCGCACCGCGATCCAACTGGCTCCCTCCTACGCCGATGCTCATTACAACCTGGCATTGGCCTATGAGAAGACCCGCCAGTTCCGCCGCGCCCTGATTCACTGGCGCGCCTATGTCCGCCTCGACACCTCTGGTCCATGGGCCACCCACGCCCGCAATCAGATACGCAGAATTCTGGAAAACGACAATCTCAAGGTGGTTTTCCGGCGCAAGCCCTAGCCCAGCGCATAATCAGCTTCGAATACCCCGCGCCTCCATCCATCAATCGCGTCGCAAACCGCTTTGCAAATAGTAGGATGGACTCCTATGTGGGCCAGCCGTGCAATCGCCATTGCGCATTGGAAGTGGGACAGCACCTTGATTTCGATTCGCATCCTATATTGACCATACGAATGATGACTGACTCCCAAAGAATCGGAAGGACTCTTGCCATCGCTCCCGTGATCGGCGGGGTCATCGTGCTGATGGGCTGGCAGTTCCGTATCCCACTGATGCGGGGCGATTCGCTGGGAACCTTTGTCGCTCCGAACGCGGCCTTGTGTTTCATCCTTTGTGGCACAG
>DASZRZ010000080.1:0-3728 GCA_035548935.1 Terriglobales bacterium | reverse complement strand
GTGGGAATTCGACAGAGCCGCATGAATCACGCGCTCCTCGGCATCCAGCAGCAGCGCCCCGGCAACATTGCCCGAGGCACGGCGGGCGAGCGTAATGCGTTCCCCCAGGGTAATGCTTTCCAGCCGGGAAATGATCAGGTTTTCGGCCAGGATTCGCACGTCGGCGGGCACATCCGGCAGCATGGTGATCTTCGCCAGCTCAAACGTGTAAAGCCGCCGCACAATGGGGATGGCAACATGCCGCGCGGCAGCCGGATGCCGTGCCACCGCCATCATCACCTTGCGGTATTGCATGGCGGCTACGTTCCGGGCGATGGCTTCGATCACCGCCGGCGGAAGGTCACGGCGGGCCAGCATCGCGAGGGCCTGGGCTTCTCCGAGCGCGGGAGCGGCGGCCATGGCGCGAAGCTGCCCCGCGTCCATTTGCTGAAAATCCGGCTCTTGAATATCCGGTTGTCTCCGGAGACTGGGCGGAAGCGGCGGATCGGAAGGAAATTCAGGCATAGGTCAGATTTCCACCCCGGCACCCTTGGCATTTCCCTTGCCCGCCATGTTCTCCGGTTTTGCCCCAGACTTTCGAGCCAGATCAAGGGCGCCGCGAGCCGCGTTCACAATCTGGAAGCTGGCGCAGGCGCCCGGGCATGACTCTCGAAGCACCGAGTAAAACCAATGACGCACCATGGAGGAGTTGGAGAACACTCCTCCCCCGATGGCGACCCGGACCTGCTGCCCCTGCGTCCAGAGGCGGCGGATGACCACGCTGGCGATCCCCGCCAGTTCGGCGCCCGCGCTCCGGAGTATGTCGATTGCCACGGCGTCTCCCTGCCCGGCTGAAGCCAGAACCAGAGGAAAAAGACCGGCAAAATCCGGGGCGGGAAATTCATTGGCGCGACCCGCCACGCCGCGTGCACCGGCCACCCCCCAGGAGCCTGCGATTCTCCCCGCAAGCATGGTCTCCTCGCCGCCATCGTGGGCACGCAGAGTGGCGGCTACGGCGGCGCGTCCGATCCAATGCCCCGATCCCTCATCCGAGATTACCGGGCCCCAACCACCGGCGCGGGCGGTCTGCCCATCGGTATCACGGCCAAAAGCGATGGATCCCGTGCCGGAGATCACCACAACCCCCGGAAGCTCCCGGAAGGCATCGTGGAGGGCAATCTCCATGTCGCCCACAACCTGTACCGGAGCCTGCGTAAGTTCGCCCAGAATCGCCTTCACCGTCTCCCGCACACCCGCAACTGAGACACCGGCTACCCCGGCGCACACGCCATCGAGGTCCGTGGCGGCAATTCCCGCCATGGCGCATGCCTTCTCAATTACTGCGTGAAGATTCTGGCGGGCCACACTCTCCCCCAGGCGGGCGACGTTGCTGCCGCCGCTGGTCGCAGTGGCGATCACGTGGCTTTCGTCACCCAGGAGGCATTGGGTTTTGCTGCCTCCGCCATCGATTCCCAGGAAAAGTGCCATGAATTCGCCTACTTGTACCACAGCAGTAGCCTGCCCGGACTTACTTTTGCGAACAACCGTCTCACTTTTGCCGGATAATGAAGCCGCTTTCACACCGCTAACCTTCTGAGATCCACCGCCGGGCGATATGGGACTCAATGCCACCGACTTCGCCATCATCGCCGCCTACCTGATCGGCGTCACCCTGTTCGGAATCCACTTCCGTAAAAAACAAAGCTCCCTTCGCGACTACTTCCTTGCCGATCGGGATATCCCCTGGTGGGCGATCTCTCTCTCCATTGTCGCAGCAGAAACCAGCACGCTCACCATCATCAGCATCCCCGGCGTGGCCTACCGCGGAGACCTGACCTTCCTGCAACTGGTCCTGGGATACATGGTGGGTAGGGTTGTCATCAGCTTTGTGCTTCTGCCCCACTATTTTCGTGGGGAGCTTTATACCGCCTACGAGCTGATGGAGCGCAGATTCGGCGGGCGGCTGCGCTCTCTGACCGCTTCGCTGTTCCTCATAACCCGCGCCACTGCCGAGGGCGTACGGGTGTTTGCCGTCGCCATTGTGGTGAGAATTGCTCTCGCGGGCTTTCTCGGCGGGCTGAGTGGTCTGCACCGCGACATGATTGCCATAGGCGTGGTGACCGCTTTAACGCTGATTTATACCTTCGAGGGCGGCATGAGAGCCGTGATCTGGACGGATGTCGTCCAGATGTTTATCTACATCGGCGGTACCCTGGTCGGGTTTCTCACCCTGCTGCACCTGGTGCCCGGCGGCTGGACTACCGTGGCCGGAATGGCCGAGGCCGGACACAAGTTCCGGGTCTTCGACTTTGATCCCAACTTCTTCAAGGTGTACACATTCTGGGCCGGAATCATTGGCGGAACCTTCCTAACAACGGCCAGCCACGGCACCGATCAGTTGATCGTGCAGCGCCTGCTGGCGGCGCGCAATGAGCGGGAGTCCCGATTGGCGCTCATATCGAGTGGGATCGCGGTGTTCGTGCAGTTTTCCTTTTTTCTCATGGTGGGCATTCTGCTTTATGCCTTTTACAACTCTGGACCATCTCATCCACAATTTTCTTCATTCGACGAAATCTTCCCCACCTTTGTCGTGCAGCACATGCCGCACGGCATCTCCGGGCTTCTGATAGCGGCAATCCTCGCGGCGGCCATGTCGAATCTGAGCGCCGCTCTCAATTCGCTCTCCTCCAGTTCCATTGTGGATTTTTACCTGCGTTTCAATCCTCAAGCCGGTGAGCGCCAGCGCATGCGGGTGTCTCGCCTCTCCACTCTGGTCTGGGCGTTGGTGCTGTTTGCGCTGGCAATGGGCTCACGGGATATCAAGGTGGTGGTTGAGGTGGGGCTCTCGATTGCTTCCGTGGCCTATGGAGCCCTTTTGGGAGTCTTCCTGCTGGGAGTACTTACCCGAAGCACAACCGAACGGGCGGCCATGGCCGGAATGTTTTGCGGCTTCGCCTTTAATCTGTATCTTTGGCAGGAGCAGAACCTGTGGCGTGGAATCTCCCACCTGACGGGGGTTTCCCTTGCGCTGCCCCACCCGGTACCATTTACCTGGTACGTAGCCCTGGGGTCGGCCGTCACGTTCCTGACAGGGGTAGTGGCAACGCGCCTCTCAGGTTTGTTGTTCGGGCAACAGGTTGCGCGGGAGAAAAACATTGTCCAAACCAAAGCAGGAGAAGCGCAGCAGTAAACGAGTCAAACTTAAAGCCCGGGTCCCGGTGCGCATTCCCGGTCAGAAGGGCGCAACCGAGGCCGAAACCCGCGACATCAGCCTTCGCGGCGTTTATCTCACCATGGAAACCAGGGTTGCGCACGGTTCCACCATGGAGGTTGTACTTCCGCTCCCCGCCACCTCGGATGACGATCCCAGCATTTGGGTGCACTGCAAGTGCCGGGTTGTACGGGTGGAGGAGATACCGGACGCGGCGGGATTTGGCGTAGCCACCGCCATCGAGGAGTTCCAGACCGTCCGCGAGGCCAGAATTCCCGAAACCATAGCAACAGACAGGCCCAGGTCTAAAACCAAGGCCAAACCCAAGGAAAAAATCAAAGCCACGAAGAAGAAGAAAAAGAATTAGACCGTAACAGCCGAGCGATGGCGCACCCGCTCATAGAGCCGTCCATACTCCCGGGCCGAGGCCGACCAGGAAAAATCCTTGGCCATTCCGTTCCGCATCAGCACCTCCCATGAGGGACGGCTCTGGAAGACGGCAATCGCCTGGTTCACTGCCGCGAGCATGGCTTCTTCC
>DASZRZ010000079.1:0-12822 GCA_035548935.1 Terriglobales bacterium | reverse complement strand
TGGACTTCTGTCCGTCCCATCTCCACGGTTACATACAATCGGCTGAAATACCGATCAACACTGCTCACAAACCTGCTTATCGCGGTTCCATACGTTAGAACCGGTTATGCGCCGCACTGTTGTCCTGGATGTGGAGTTATCTTGGATGGGAGTTATTTAGCGCGGGGGGCCTTAATCCTGTGGTTATTGCTCTTTCGCCCTTACCACCGCTAATGCCGCAATGGCCGCTGTCTCTGCCCGCAGGATGTTTCGCCCCAGCGACACCTGCTGCCACGCAGCCTCGTCGAAGGCCCTGATCTCATCTTCCGTCCAGCCGCCCTCCGGACCAATCGCCAGCGCGATCTCACCTTCTGAATCAGCGGATTCCAGTACCTGGGAAAGGCTTGTGATCTGCTCTGTTTCCGCCAGCATGATCTTGACCGGGGAATCCAGCCTAATCGCCTGCTTCAACAGCACAGGCGCGGAAATCTCCGGAGGCGACGTTCGCCGCGCCTGCTCCGAGGCCTGCAGCACGATTCTCTGCCAGCGCTCCACCCGCTTTTCCGCCGCCGCCACCAGATGCGCATCGCTGCGCCGCGCAGCCACGGGAATTATTCTCGAAACGCCCAGTTCGGTGGACTTTTCGATCGCCCACTCCATGCGGTCAAATTTGAAAATGGAAAGCAGGAGAACAACCGCGCGCCCGGCGCTTTGCGGAACATCCGCGCCAAGATCAAACTCAACCCGCGCTTCTGTGACTGACGTCACTCTTCCCAGACGTACCCTGCCCTCCCACGCGATTTCGAACTCCTGGCCGATGCGTGCGCGCAGCACGCGGGCGAGATGAACCGCATGTTCCCCGAGCAGGACTGCCCGCTCGCCAGCGGCTTCGTCGGCAATCCAGCGGCGTCTGGTCATAAGTTCGGTGTTTGGTCGTCGAAGGGCGGTGCTTCATGAATTGTGGCGGAACCGGAGAGGCGCCACCCACGGAGGGAACACCCTACCCGAAGATATCCTTCACCTTGCGCAGCAGAGTCTTTTCCGAGGGTTTGTTCTCGATGCCGCCTTCTAGGGCAAGTTCGTGAAGCAGTTCCTTCTGCCGTTTGTTGAGCCGGGTGGGCACCTGAACGCGGACCTCCACCATCAGGTCGCCCTTGCCGTGGGCGTTGAGTGCCGAAACGCCCTTGCCGCGCACCCGCAGCACCGTGCCGCTCTGTGTTCCTTCCGGAACCTTCAGTGCATGCTCGCCATCGAGTGTGGGAATTGTGATCTCCGCCCCCAGCGCCGCCTGCGAAAACGAAACCGGCAGCACGCAGTGCAGATTCTTCCCATCGCGTTCAAAGAACGGGTGATCCTCCACCCGCAGCACAACGTAGAGATCGCCCGAAGGTCCGCCATGCGTTCCCGCCTGGCCCTCTCCCGAATAGCGGATGCGCGTGCCGTCCTCCACGCCCGCCGGAACCTTTACCTCAAGCGTGCGCTCCCGCAGTTGACGTCCGCTGCCCTTGCAGGTCAGGCAGGGATCGGTCACCACCGTTCCGGTTCCACGGCAGGTGGTGCAGGGACCGGCCACGCGCAGAAACCCCTGCCGGTATTCGAGCTGTCCGCGTCCATTGCAGGAGCGGCAGGTGGCCGCGCTCTTACCCGCCGCCACCCCGGAGCCCTCGCACTTCTCGCAAGCCTCATGCCGCTTGATCGTGATCTTTTTGGTAACGCCAAAGGCCGCGTCTTCAAATTTCAGATCGAGGTCTTCGCGCATATCCGATCCGCGCTGTGCTCCGCCGCGGCTCCTGCCGCCGAACAGGTCCTCGAATCCGAAACCGCCCGAGCCACCGCCGAACCCGTTGAATATCTGCTGGAATAGATCGAAGGGATCAACCGCCCCACTGGAGGCTGCTCCCGATCCCACGCCGGCATGGCCAAAGCGGTCATAGGCAGCGCGCTTGTCGGCATCGCAAAGCGCGGCATAGGCCTCGCCCAGCTCCTTGAACTTCTCTTCCGCCTCGGTGTTACCCGGATTGCGGTCGGGATGATACTGGAGAGCCAGCTTGCGGTAGGAGCTTTTGATCTCCTGCTCGGTGGCCGTGCGTTCAATCGACAGGATTTCGTAGTAGTCGCGTTTGCCCTTGCTGATCAGCGTATTCCTCGGTTTCGGATGAGATTACCCACAACAGCTTATTTGCCGGGATTGCGTGCTACCCGCACCATCGCCGGACGCAGCAGACGGTCTTTGAGCTTATAGCCGCGCTGCAACTCTTCCAGAACATGATTGTCGTTCGCATCCGCCGTTTCCACCATCTGGATCGCCTGATGCAGGTTGGGATCGAAAGAAGCTCCCTCGGCCCGGATGGGCTGTATCCCCAGCCTGGCCAGCGTGTCGTGCAATTGCCGGTTGATCAACTCCACGCCCGAACGAAACTCTTCGCCTGTGCCCGGGGTCACGATCGCCCGCTCAAAGCTGTCCAGAATCGGCAGAAGGGACTTCAGCGCATCCGCCAGCGCATATTCCCGGAACTCCTGCTGCTCCCGCGCCTGCCGCTTGCGGTAATTATCGAACTCCGCCTGTAGCCGCGCGGCTCGATCCAGCAGCGAATCACGTTCGGACTTCAGCCGCTCCAGTTCCGTTGGCTCAGCCGCCGGGCCGCTGGGAGGATTCTCCCCGCTGGCTGCTGGAAATTCGTGCTCCATATCCAGTACCTGATCTTTTGGCGTGCCTTTGCTGCTTCCGCTGTTCATACGTGTCGGCCTTGTTCTATCGCTCCGTCAATTGGGAACCCGTAGGCGCCAGGTTCCTGAATGCTGTTTTTTTGGATGCCGGATTATGTTTCGTTCAACACCTTGTCGAACAATCTTGCAATGTAGGAAACCGCCGTGATCGTGTGCTCGTAGTCGATACGCGTTGGCCCGATTACCGCCATCGATCCCATGACCTCGCCCGCCACGCGCGCCGGAGCTCCAATTAGTACAAAGTTGCGCAGGTAGGGAGCGGCATCCTCCAACCCGATCACCACCCGTACCGCCTCCTGCCTCGCATCCACATAGGCGGAGAGCAACTCCCCCACCTTCTGTTTCGCTTCCAGGGTTTTAAGAAGCTGCTGCAGCCGCTCCCGGTCTTCCTCACTCGCCACCAGGTTGGCCGCGCCCTCCATGTAAACGTTCAGAAGCGGCTCGTTGTCAGCCAAGGCCCCTTCCCGATAGAGCTGCTCCACGGATCGCATTAACTGGTCGTATTCGCTTCGCTCCCGCTCAATCCGCATCTCCAGCTCTGCGCGTAGAGCTTCCATGGTCCAGCCGCGGAAGTTTTCATTGATGTAGCGCGCCGCGCCCTCAAGTTCCACGTCAGTAAGCGGCGCCTTCACCCGCAGCATGCGATCGCGAACCACTCCCGATTTGGTGACCACCACCGCCAGAACCTTCTGCTCGCCCAGCCGCGAAAAGTGAACGTGCTCCAGAGCGTTCCGTTTACCGCCTCCGGTTACCACCACGCCTACGTGATGGGAGATGACGGAAAGCACGCGCGAGGTCCGCTCCATGAACTCCTGAGCATCGGTCACACCCTGAAGCATGTCGTCGATGAGACCCTGATCGGCTGGCGCGAGCTTTGCGGTCCCGCTGATTTTTTCCACGTAGTAGCGGTAGGCCTCGGCGGTTGGGATGCGGCCGGCAGAGGTATGCGGCTGCTCCAGGTATCCGGAATCCACCAGGTCGGACATTACATTGCGGATACTGGCCGGGCTCAACCCCTCAGGATTTGATCGCGCAAGCGTGCGCGAACCCACGGGTTCTCCCGTCGCAATATAACTCTCTACGATAGCCGTGAGGATTTCGTGCTCCCGGCGGCCGACAGGTCCTTCAGGATTCATATCAGCTCATGCCAATCCAGCTCGTGTTCACTAAATGACCTAAATTCAACACTTTAAGAAAGTATTGCGGGCAGGCTCCCAGTGTTGATTCTAGGAGCCGCGCGGACCCCTGTCAACCGCGGGGCACTTTGAGGGTACGAGGCTAAATTCCAGAGCAGCACCGATTTAAGAGCAGTCTGATTACTGGATGTTGATCACCGGGCCCGCATCTGCCGCCCGCATCTGCTCCACCCGCTCTTTAACCTTGCGTGCGAATTCGAAGATTGACCGGGCATGGGAGGATTTCGCACCATCCAGCGCCACCGGGTGCCCGGTGTCGCCGCCCTTGCGAATGTCCGGATCGAGCTCCACTTGGCCCAGGAAGGGAAGGCCGAACTGCTCCGCGGTCTTGGCCCCGCCCCCCTTGGAGAAGATGTCGATTTCCTCGTGGCAGTGGGGGCATACGAAGTGGCTCATGTTCTCCACCAGGCCCACAATCTCAACCTTCACCTGGCGGAACATCTCGATGGCTTTGCGGGCATCCTGAAGCGACACGTCGCTGGGGGTGGTCACGACAACCGATCCGGTAATAGGAACCGTCTGAATCAGGGAGATCGCCACGTCCCCTGTGCCGGGGGGAAGATCGATGATGAGGTAATCCAGTACGCCCCAATCCACCCGCTGGAGCAGTTCCCGCACCATCTGGTGCAGCATCGGCCCCCGCCAGATGAGGGGCTTGTCGCCGGGATTCAGCAGTCCCACCGAAATCACTCTCAGGCCATGGCTCTCGAGAGGCTGAATGCGATTGTCAGGCAGCAGTTTGGGAGTCTCGTTGGAACCGAGCATCATGGGCACGTTAGGACCATAAATGTCGGCGTCGAGGAGTCCTACCTTGTGTCCCATGGAGGAAAGGGCAAGCGCCAGGTTAACCGCGAGGGTGGTCTTTCCCACGCCACCCTTGCCCGATCCGATGGCGATGATCGAATCCACGCCGGGTAGCGGCTGTGGGCTGGCTGCTGGTGGTTGGGGGCCTCGGGGATTGGGATTGTGCATGGCTACGGATTTCCTTCGGGCTTGGTTTTGAATTGAGCATTATACCCGCAATGCTTTGAGGGACAGACCATGCCGGGCGGCGGATTCGCAAACGCCTGACGCGCAAATCAAAAGGGCAGCCCTTGCGGGCCGCCCTTTTGTTCTGCAAAGCGCTGAATTGCAGCCAACTGCACTAGTCGGCGCTGGCGGCGGTATTGGTCTTTCCAGCCGTGACCTTCTCGGGCTTCAACTGGGTTCCGTCCGGGGTAATGCGGACGGGGTTGATGAAGGCCATGATGTCGCGGATGTCGGCTCCCACATGCTCAATGAGCTGGTCGCGTTCCTTCGCGCGCGTGGCGTTAAACCATGGGCGTCCCTTTTCATTTTCCGCGATCCAGTTGCGGGCGTAGGTGCCGTCCTGAATCTCCGTGAGCATCTTCTTCATTTCAGCGCGGGTCTGATCGGTAACGATGCGGGGTCCGCCGGTGTAATCGCCGTGCTCGGCGGTGTCGCTGACCGAGTAGCGCATGTAGTTCAGTCCGCCACGGTAGAACAGGTCAACGATCAGCTTGAGTTCGTGCATGCACTCGAAGTAAGCGATCTCGGGCTGATATCCGGCATCCACCAGCGTCTTGAATCCGGCTTTCACCAGTTCGCTCACGCCGCCGCAAAGCACGGCCTGCTCACCGAACAGATCGGTTTCGGTCTCTTCCGCGAAGGTTGTTTCGATCACTGCGGCGCGGGTGGTGCCGAGCGCCTTGGCATAGGACAAGGTCAGGGCCTTGGCGTTTCCAGTGGCATCCTGATGCACGGCCAGCAGGGCAGGCGTGCCGCCGCCCTCCACATACACCTCGCGAACGCGATGGCCGGGGGCCTTGGGCGCAACCATGGTGACGTCGATGTTCTTGGGCAGGTCGAGCGTGCCGAAGCGGACGTTGAAGCCATGGGCAAACATCAGCATCTTGCCCGCGGTAAGGTGCGGCTGCAGCGATTCCTTGTAGAGCGCCGCCTGTCCGGTATCGGGCGTCAGAACCATGATGACATCGGCCCATGCGGCGGCTTCCGCCGGAGAGAGAACTTTGAGTCCCTCGGCTTCTGCCTTGGCGCGGGAGCGGCTGCCGGCATGCAGGCCAATGCGGACGTCCACTCCGCTGTCCCGCAGGTTGAGGGCGTGGGCGTGGCCTTGGGAGCCGTATCCGATGATGGCCACTTTTTTGGCCTTGATGAGGGCGAGGTCTGCGTCTTTGTCTTTGTAAAGTTTTGCCATGAAGTCCTCTTTTTGTTGTCGGCGCAGTATTATCTGCGCAATTATTGGCTGGCGCAAATGTCCGCGCCGCTATACGGAATAGGAAATGTCACTGGAAGGCTCAAGCGAGTGGGTGATTGCTTCCACCGCCTGCTCCCCAAGAGATGTGGCGCCCCGCGCCATGGCCACCCGTCCGGTCCGCACCATCTCAAGGATACCGATGGGGCGAAGCACTTCCAGCAGCCCTTCGATCTTTTCTTCCGCCCCGGTGATCTCGAGGATCACCGAGTCCGGGGCCACATCCACCACGCGGGCGCGGAAGACGTTGGCGAGCTGCAGAACCTGGGAGCGGTTCTCGGCGGTGGCGCTGACCTTGATGAGCGCCAGATCGCGCAGTACCGAGGCCGATTTGGTGATGTTATCCACCCGCACCACATTGACCAGCTTGTACACGTTGGCTTCGAGGCGGCGGGCGCCGAGTTCATCGGTATCCACCACGATGGTCATGCGGGAGACACCCTGCTTTTCGGTGTGGCCCACGGTGAGCGATTCGATGTTGAAGGCGCGGCGGCGGAACAGCGATGCCACGCGGTTCAGCACCCCCGGCTTGTTTTCCACGTAAACCACAAATGTGTTCAGCATTGCAAAGCTCCTGAAAGCTGCGTCACCGGGCCGGAACTAAACGTCCGCCGCGGTCTCCACGATGGGGCTGGGCCGCCGGATCATGTTGTTAAGATCGGCGCCCGCCGGGACCATCGGATACACCGTGTCTTCCTGCTCAACCTTGAAGTCGATGAGCACCGTGCCCTGATGGGCCCGCGCCTGCTGCACGGTGGGAACCACCTGCTCCCGCGTGGTTACGGCGCTGCTGCGCAATCCGAAGGCCTGCGCCAGCTTCACGAAGTCGGGATTGACCAGCGGCGTGGCCTTGTAGCGGCGCTCATAGAAAAACTCCTGCCACTGCCGCACCATGCCAAGGAATCCGTTGTTGATGATGGCGATCTTGATGTCGAGGTTCTCCTGCGCGATGGTGGCCAGCTCGCACATCGTCATCTGGAAACCGCCGTCGCCGACCACCACCCAAACTTCGGCCTCGGGGCGCGCCATTTTAGCGCCGATGGCGGCGGGCAGCGCGAACCCCATGGTGCCTAGTCCGCCCGAGGTGATGAGCGAGCGCGTGGCTTCGTGTTTGAAGTACTGCGCCTCCCACATCTGGTGCTGGCCCACATCCGTGACAACGATAACGTCCTGCCCCTTGGTCTCGCGCCAGATGTCGTTGATGACGTGCGCCGCGTAGAGGTGTCCATTGTCGGGCAGGTTCTGGATGTCGCGCACCGCGGAGTCGCCTTTGAGTTCACCGATAAACTGGTGCCACTCGTGGCGGTCGCGCTGCTCCACCTTGGGGAGAAGATGCTGCAACACCTGCCGCAGATCGCCCACCAGGGCTTCGTCCACGCGAACGTTCTTGTTGATCTCCGCGGGGTCGATATCGATGTGAATCTTCTTCGCCTTGAGCGCGTAAGTTTTCAGGTTGCCGGTAACGCGATCGTCAAAGCGCATGCCGAAGGCGAGCAAAAGGTCGGCTTCCTGGATGGCGTTGTTCACCCAGGCTTCGCCGTGCATTCCCATCATACCCAGGTTCAGGGGATGGGAAGCCGGGAAGGTGCCGAGGCCGAGCAGCGTCATTGCCATCGGGATGTTGGCCTTTTCTGCAAACTCGCGAACCTCCCGCTCAGCGCCGGAGACCATGATGCCGTGTCCCCCCAGGATGATGGGCCGCTGCGAGTTGTGGATCAACTCCAGTGCCCGCTGATAGTCGGCGTCCGCCGGTGAGAGGTCGGGACGGTAGCCGGGAAGCTGCGGAGTAATATCCTCCCACGCGAAGTCGCAGGAGGCCTGCTGCGCGTCCTTGGTGATGTCGATCAGCACCGGGCCCGGGCGTCCGGACTTGGCAATATAAAAGGCCTCGCGAACCGTCTCCGCAACCTCTTCCGGACGGGTGACAAGGTAGTTGTGCTTGGTGATCGGCAGGGTGATGCCGGTGATGTCCGTCTCCTGGAAGGCATCGGAGCCGATCAGCTTGCTTCCCACCTGTCCCGTAATGCAGACGATCGGGGACGAGTCCAGCATGGCAGTGGCAATTCCCGTCACCATGTTGGTGGCGCCCGGGCCGGAGGTGGCAATCGCCACGCCAACCTTGCCGGTGGCGCGGGCATAACCGTCGGCCATGTGGGTGGCACCCTGCTCGTGCCGCACCAGCACATGATGGATCGGATACTTAGTCAGTGCGTCATACGCGGGCAGAATGGCCCCGCCAGGATATCCAAAAATGGTGGTGACACCCTCGTGGAGGAGGCACTCCCAAAGAATTTCCGCTCCGGTCTTTCTGACAGTCGCTTTTGGCATAGTGATCTCTTTGCGTTACTTTAATTCGCTCGTTTCAACTTCCCGTTAATTCGTTACCGCGCCCATGGCAGCCGAGGTTACGGCACGCGCATATTTACCCATCACCCCGGTGGCATAGCGGGGCGGCGGCGGCGCCCATCCCTTCTGGCGCTCGGCAAATTCGGCTTCGGTCAACTCAACCGACAAAGTCCGGTTCTTGATGTCCATGGTAATGATGTCGCCATCGCGCACAGCCCCGATAGGACCGCCGCGCGAGGCCTCGGGGGCCACGTGGCCCGCCATCAGTCCGCGAGTGGCTCCCGAAAACCGCCCATCGGTCAGCAGGGCAACCTCTTCGCCGAGTCCCGCTCCGGCAATGGCAGCGGTAACGGCGAGCATCTCCCGCATACCGGGGCCGCCATTGGGCCCTTCATAGCGGATAACGACAACATCGCCGGCGCGAATCTTGCCCTGCTGCACGGCGGCAAAGGCGGCCTCTTCCTGGTCAAAAACACGCGCCGGGCCGCGATGGTACAGACGTTCATGTCCCGCAACCTTCACCACGCAGCCCTCGGGGGCGAGGTTCCCATGCAAAATCACCAGTCCGCCAGTGGACTTAATGGGATCGGCAACCGTGCGAATCACCTGCTGGCCGGGAGTTTCAGCTCCGGAGGCGGCCTCTTCGGCGATGGTGCGCGTGCTGGCGGTAATGGCATCCTTATGGATCAGGCCCGCGGCGATGAGACGCTGCGCGAGCAGGCGATTCCCCCCAGCCTGGGCAAAATCAGTGGCCATGAAGCGGCCGCCCGGCTTGAGGTCGGCGAGAAGGGGGGTCCGTGTGCTCACCCGGTCGAAGTCGTCGATGTTCAACTCCACACCCGCTTCGCGGGCAATGGCAAGAAGATGGAGTACCGCGTTGGTCGATCCGCCGGTAGCGGCCACGCTGGCAATGGCGTTTTCCAGTGCCTGGCGGGTCACAATCTGCGAGGGACGCAGGTTGCGGCGCACCAGTTGCATCACCAGTTTGCCCATCTGTCCGGCCA
Source organism: Terriglobales bacterium (assembly GCA_035548935.1). GTDB lineage: Bacteria > Acidobacteriota > Terriglobia > Terriglobales > Acidobacteriaceae > DASZRZ01. Next base: position 3,295 of record DASZRZ010000079.1, on the reverse strand, counting down.
CGGTGCCCTTGTCGGGCGAAACGGCTGGAACCCCCGCCGAGCCCATCGGAGAAATGCCCAGGAACTCGCAGGCCCCCGCCATTGTATTGGCGGTGAACTGCCCACCGCAGGCGCCGGCTCCGGGACAGGCGTGGTCTTCCAAAGTGTGCAGCTCCTGGTCGCTCATGCGGCCGGCGGCATTGGCTCCCACGGCTTCAAAGACATCCTGAATCGAAACGTTTTTGCCATGGAATTGTCCGGGGGCAATGGACCCGCCGTAGAGCATCAGCCCGGGAAGATTCAACCGCACCAGAGCCATCACGGTTCCGGGGATGGTCTTGTCGCAGCCGGAAATGGCAATCAGCCCGTCGAAGGAGTTGCCTCGCGCCACCAGTTCGATGGAATCGGCGATCACCTCACGACTGATGAGCGAGGTACGCATGCCTTCGCTGCCCATGGTGATCCCATCCGAGATCGAGACTGTATTGAACTCCATGGGGGTGCCGCCCGCTTCCCGGATGCCCTTCTTGATCTCCTCCGCCAGTCCGCGCAGGTGATAATTGCAGGGGCCGATTTCCGTCCAGGTGTTGGCCACCCCAATGATCGGACGCCGGAGGTCTTTGTCGGTGAAGCCCACGGCCTTGAGCATGGCCCGCGCCGGGGCGCGGCTGGGACCGTCGGTGATGGCTCCGCTGTAGCGTTTTCCAGAACTGCTCTGATTGCCCGAATCGCTCATGATGGCTGAAGGCATCGCGGGGAAGCAGCCCGTCTATTTATAAGGGCCTGGCTTCTGTAGCGAGGTTCGCTTCCGGATGCTCCTACTATGTGTATCGCGCCCGGAGGTCATTAAGCAAGATTATATTTGTTGGTTTAGCATAAGAAATGCTTATAAGGCTGGCTCACGCTTATGATCGGCGGAGCCCGGTTTCTCCCCTGACTCGCCCTTGATAGACCCATTTTCCGGCCTTGCCGCCATGGCAAAGCAGTGGCATCCGAATCACCCGGGAGATTTTGCGTCCCCGTCATTCTGACGATGGGGTTGCCTGCCTCGGGCTGAGTAGGGCAGGCGAAGAATTGATGGCGAAGGATTTCTAAGCCGCGAAGGATCTTCTAAAAGGTCTTCTATACGCTCTGGACCGTGGGTAGGGAACTGTCGACCGGTTCCTTTTTCCTTGGCAGGGAAACCGTGAATACCGTTCCTCCACCGGGAGCGGCCTGCGCGTCGATGGAGCCGGAATACTTTTTCAGAATCGCCATGGAAACGCTCAAGCCGAGGCCGGTCCCTTTTCCCGGACGTTTGGTGGTATAGAACGGGTCGAACATCTGCCGTAAGGATTCGCGGGAGATGCCGGGGCCGTCATCCTGAAAGCTGACCCAGGTGTTGTTTTCGTTTTGTCCCATACGGACACGTATGGTTCCGCGTTCGCGCACTTCGCGAATTGCCTGTTCGGCATTGATGAGCAGGTTCAGGAATACCTGCATCAGTTGATTGGGGTCGCCGTTAGTTGGCGCGAGGGATGTCTCCGGTATGAAATCAACGCTGATGTTGCTCACCCGGAAGGAGTGTTCCTGCAGGGCGATGGTGCGTTGCACCACTTCGCTCAGATCAAGGCGCGCACCGCCAGGCCCTGGGGGGCGCGCGAAGAACAGCATGTTCTGAACGATGGTGACGGCGCGCCGCGTCTGCTGCTTTAAGAGCTGGAAGTTACGGCTGGAAGTTTGTTCCGCCGCTGTGGACTCAAGCAACTCGATGGAACCCGCGATTGCGGTCAGGGGATTATTCAATTCGTGAGCGAAGCCGTCGATCATCTGCCCCATGGCGGCCATGCGCTCCGACTGGACCCTTTGTTGTTCTTGGGCGCGGTATCCGGTTACATCGCGCACGGAGATGACTACGCCCAGTACTTCATTCCCTGCGTCCCGGATGGCGCGGGTGGTGGCGCGCATACTGCGCCAGCTTCCGTCAGAATGTTGCATTGCATATTCAATGGCAGCATCCGTGGTCTTGCCGGCGATGATTTCTTCAAAAACTTTTTGGAATGAGGCCTCGGCGATGGGCGAGGCGGCACAGTCCATTGATTCCCCGATCAACCGCCCGGGATCGTTGCCCATAAGTCCGGCAAATACCGCATTGACGAAGGTGAATCGCCCCTTGGTGTCGAGGGCTGCAATTCCATCGGGAAAGTTTTCAACCAGGCGGCTGCGGAATTCGTCCAATTGCCGTAGGCCATGCTCGGTTTCGCGCTGCTGGGTAATATCCACCAGCGTCCCCTGATGGCGAAGCATCTGCCCCGAAGCATCGAATACCGGCCGCGAGCTCTCAATGCAGATGACGGGCCGCCCTGTCTTGTGCCGCAGCACCACTTCCCGATAGCCACCGATCGAGTAGGCGTCGGTCTTCAGGAAACCAGCGGCGCGCTGAGTGGACTCAAAGTAGATCTCTTCAGTGGAAGCCCGCAAAAGATCTTCCTTGTTGTCGTAGCCCAGCATGGAAGCCAGGGCATGATTGCAGTCGAAAAACTTGCCTTCTGGCGTGCTGAAATAGGCGCCGGAGGGCAGGGTTTCAAACAGCTCGGTGAAGCGGCGCTCCCGGTCGCGTAAGTGAGTAACGTCGCTGGCCAAGGCGCTGACCCCTACGATTTCCCCATCTTTATAGAGAGGATTGAGCACACAGTCGAAGTAACGGATCGTGTCGCTGTCCTCATGTTCCGCGCCAGGCCGGCGAAGCCGTACCTTCACCACCCCGGACCAGTGGCGGTTATTACGGAACTCATTGAGCCCGCGAAGAGCCTTTTCGCGCGAAGGCTCAATGATGAACTCTTCCAGGCTATGGCCCACAAGCTCGCCAAAACCCTTTTCCAGAATGCGAGTGCAGGCGATATTGGCGGCCTGAATAACACCATGAAGAGAAAAGGTGATGATGGGATCGCCGAAACTGTCGATCAGTTCGCGGTAGTTGCGCTGCGATTCGGAGATCACGTGCATGAGCTGGCCCAGTTGCTGCTGCGTGGGCGGTTCGGTTGCAGCCTGCTGCATGCCGCGAAACAGGGCGCGCAACTCAAGAGTCTGGCGGCGCTTGCCTCCGGCATAAATGGCGAACACCACTGCAACCAGGACCGCAGCCAGGGGAATGGCGCGCAGGGGAGTCATGATGCTGGTGAACTGGTCCCAGACCGCAGCCGCAAGTGCGGTGCCCAGCAGGGCCAGCATGAGCAGGGAAAATCGCCAAAGCTTCTGCTCTTCACCTTCCATGTGAGTCAGCCGGCGGCGAAGAAGATCGGGGTCGTTGCTGAGATTTGTGGACACGGAAGTTTTA
>DASZRZ010000078.1:0-4514 GCA_035548935.1 Terriglobales bacterium | reverse complement strand
ATAAATTGCAACAAACCGACAACAATCAATTGTGGCTGTCGGCCTTGCAGAATACGCAGCAACGAACTTAGCTATAGAGCGCCCACCGTCCCGGACCTGCCGCCACGACCACGAAGCACATTACGATCATCATTAAATCGTAGTGCCAGCCGGAGGAGTTTTTGCCCCAGAAGCCGGTGTGCCAGACAAAAATCTTCTTCTGACTGGCTCCCAGCATCACGAGGATCAGCCCCAGGGCAGCAAGCTGCGAGAGCACTCCCAAGGCCACCCCAAGGCTGCCCGCGATCTCCGCGATGCCCAGGAAGCGCGTGAAGCCCGGACTCATACCGATGCTCTGGCCGCGTATGGCAGGGTCTTTAGCGTGGCTCCATCCACTGGTGAAAAAGACAGCCGCAATCATCAGGCGCATAGCCAGAAACGCGGCATCAGCAAGAGCGGGCGGAAGCTGGATCATTGGCTACTCCATCTGTTGCGGTGTAAAAAATATTCCCGGCTTCAAAAAAAAGAGCAGGGAATATTCCCTGCTCTTTGATACTTAAACTTACAAAAAGATACACGGCATCCACTCAAAACCGCCTTGGCTGAAATCTACGGCACAGGAGGAGCCTTTGCCGTGTAGCCATCGGGATAGAAATGAACACTGGTGACAACCGGCACCGAGCGACTGCCAAACCAGATGGTGTTGTTTTCCTCCATCTGGAATTTGTTAATGCTCTGACCGGGCTGCGGCATGGGGAAATAGGAAAACTTTTTCGTCTTCTGATCGTATTTGACGATGGCGTTGTGAGCCTGATCTCCCATCCAGATGTTGTCCTCCTTGTCGGGCCATGAGTCGTAGGGCTTGGCTCCGCTGTAGGGGATTTTGATTTCGCTGATCTCCCCCGTGGCGGGATCGAGCCGGGCGACCATTCCGGTTATGTACTCCGTTGACCAGACAATACCCTTGGAGTCCACCCCGATGCGGCGCATCTGCCCCCAGGAGTTCGGCACCTTGTATTCCTTTACGGATTCGGTGGCCAAATCCCATTTATTGATGGTGCCCTTCTGCCAGCCCGAGGCCCACATGTTGCCCTGCTGGTCGAAAGCCAGGCCGTAGAGGCCGTTATCGGGCGTAGGCGTGGGGTACAGGTGGATTTTGCCAGTCTTGGCTTCCATGCGTCCGAAAGCGGCGCCCCAGACAAAGTCGAAACCAACGTTTCCGTCCTTATCGACAATGGCCTCATGCAAGGCCCCCGTCTGCATTGGCAGCGCGTGGCGGATCATGGTTCCGTTCTCAGGCCGCAACTCGCCCAGCCTTCCGGTTCTCAGCTCGGCGAAGAAGACGTGGCCTTGCTTGTTGACGCTGACGCCATCGGGGTGAACGTAGGGATCACCGATGATGGGATAGTTCGTCCAGCGCGCAAGGGGATCGCGCTCCTTGGGATTGAGCCGGAGGATGGAACTGGAACCGCGCGAGCTGTGCCAGATATTGCCATCGACCGGGGAGATATATGTATTCCCCAGGTGGTGCCGCGGATTCGGCGGCGGCGTTTGAGCGATATATCCATTGATCATGGGAGCGAGCAGCTTGGGCCCTCCAGGTGCAAACGGCAGGTCGACAGGAAGGTCATAGGAGACGTAAATCGCCTTGGAGGTAACCTCCTCGTCGTAGGGCATGGGATCGAGGCGCAGCCTTTTTTCGATGGAGCCCGGTCCGAAGTTCTTGGCCAGGTATTCCGCGATCATTTCCTTCTGCTGCTTGTTGACCGGCGTATGGCCCAGAGCCATTGTGTAGGCGTTAAAGCCCGGCCCGGTCTCGAACATCTGTTCCACGCCGCTCAGATAGCGCTCCTTGGTAAAGCGCATGGCGCCCCATCCACCGGGGGTATCGGCATGGCATCCGGTGCAGTTTTCTTTCAGCAGATCGAGGCCCGGTCCCGGAGGAAAAATCTCCTCCATGGTGTTTACGTAGATCCATTTTCCTGCATCGGGGTCCGGCTTCTCATGCTTCTTCACCGCGACATCGACGGTCTTGCTCTCACCGGCTGCCAGCTGTATGGGTAGCTTCGGAGAGTCGTAGCCGGCCATGTCCACCATCATCTCGTAGCGGCCAGGCAGCGCCTGCGGAACGGTGTACTTGCCCTTATTGGTGAATACCGTGTACCAGAGGCGGAGATCGAGGTTATGGGCGGAGACGCGGAAGCTCACGACCTGGCCCTGGTCTGCGGTTACGGTTCCGGTAATGGTGCCGCGCCCGGATTGCTGGGCGGAGGATGGCTGGACGGCAGATAAAAGAAATGCTCCTGAAAGCATCCAGTACAGCGCAAAGCGCAGTGACAGGCACCGCAGCAAGGTCTTATTCAGCCTGCTATGCATAGCTATTTGCTCCTAAAATTCTGATCTTCTATTCCCCGGCTTTCAGGCGTTCCTTGAATTCCGCTTTGGCCGAAAGAGGAAGCCCGGAACTTGTTACCAGTTGCTGGAGGGAAGTACAACCCTGAAATGTAAAAAAGAAGCACAAATACAACGAGAGCCCAACAGGGCTCCCGTAAATGGAGAAGCTTACCGGCCCGCCTTTGAAGCGGACCGGTAAGCGAACAACACCTCTCGAAACACACTACCCGCAATTTACGGCAATACGACAACGTTCGACGTAAACCCCTCGGGATAGAAGTGAACGCTGGTCACGATAGGAACAGCGCGGCTTCCGAACCAGATGGTGTTGTCGTCGGCAATCTGGAACTTATTGATGCTCTGGCCAGGCTGCGGCATGGGGTAGTAGCTGAACTTCTTGGTCTTCTGATCAAACTTAATGATCACATTGTGGGCCTCATCGCCCATCCAAATGTTGTCATTATGATCAGCCCACGCATCGTATGGCTTGGCGCCACTGTAAGGAATCTTGAATTCCGTAAGTTCGCCGGTGGCGGGGTCAAGCCGGGCAAGGATTCCGGTGATGAACTCCGAAGCCCAGATGATGCCTTTGGAGTCGGCTCCAATGCGGCGCATCTGTCCCCAGGAGTTCGGCACCTTGTATTCGGTGACCAGCTCGGTTTTGGGATCCCATTTGTTGATGGTGCCCTTCTGCCAGCCAGCTGACCAGTAGTTGCCCTTGTTGTCGATGACCATTCCGTAGAGCCCGTTGTCCGGGGTGGGAGTGGGCCACATGTGGATCTTGCCGGTTTTAGGATCGAGCCGTCCGAACTCCGCGCCCCAGATGAGGTCGAAGCCCACGGTGCCGTCCTTATCGACAACTGCCTCGTGCAACGCACCAACCTGTTGCGGGAGCGAGTGGCGGATCATCTTTCCAGTTTCAGGATGCAACTCGCCCAGTCTTCCAGTCTTCAATTCAGCCCAGTAAACGTGGCCCTGCTTATCCACGCCAACGCCATCCGGGTGAACGTAGACATCGCCCTTGATGGGGTAGTTCTTCCAGCGGTCGGCATCCGGGTTCTTAGGATCAAGCCGGATCAGAGAGCTGGAGGCGCGGGAGCTGTGCCAGATGTTTCCATCCAGCGGCGAAATGAAGGTGGAGCCGAGGTGGTGGCGTTTGCCTTCCTTGGGGAAGGGCTCCTGCTCGATGACGCCATCGATCATGGGAGCGCCGATTTTGTCTCCGCCCTTCACTACCTGAAGGTCGGCGGGAATGTCGTAGGAGACAAAGATAGCCTTGGAAGCGACTTCTTCATCCAGCGGAATGGGATCTACGCGAAGGCGCTTTTCCGTGGTGCCCGGTCCGAAGTTCTTAACCAGGTAATCCGCCAGCATGTCCTTCTGCTGCTTGGAGAATGGGGTGCGGCCCACGGCGAGCACAAAGGCGTTATAGCCGGGTCCGGTGTTCATCATTCTCTCAATGCCCTTGTAGAAGCGATCCCGGTCGTATTTCATTCTGCCCCAGCTGCTTCCTGAATCAGCGTGGCATCCGGTGCAGTTCGCCTTCAGCAGGTCCTTTTCAGGGCCCGGAGGGAATACCTCGTCGAGGCTGTTGACCCATTCGATCTTTCTGGGAGCCTCGTCCGGCTTCTTCGTGACAGCGATATCGGCCGTCTTGCTCTCGCTACCTGCGAGCTGGACATCTAATTTGGGGGAATCATACCCGCGCATGTCCACCGAAATCTCGTAATGGCCGCTGAGCGCCTGGGGGACGACGTACTGACCCTTCTTGGTGAACACCGTGTACCAGAGACGGCGGTCAACGTTGTGAGCGGCTACACGGAAGGCAACGACCTGTCCCTGATCGGCAGTAACTTTTCCAGTGATGGTGCCGCGGCCCACTTGCTGGGCTGAAGCCAATAGAGAAAAAAACGTCAGCGCCAGGATGCACAAACCTGAGACTCGACGCAGACTACCGAGGCCTTTGCTTTGCATATTTCATTTCCTCTCAATTTCGATCTACTTCCGGATGTTCACCGAGGTCAATCCTTAACCAATAAAGACGCACAGGTGGGAACCAAAAAGCGTTGAGAGCTTACAACAGCAGCTTCCCTCGGGGGAAGTTTTTTCGCTGTAAAGTGTTTGTAAGCTTTGTGTAGCCC
>DASZRZ010000077.1:0-1526 GCA_035548935.1 Terriglobales bacterium | reverse complement strand
GTGGGACACCATGGAAAGAATGCTGGCCGAGCACGGAATCGACCTGATCGTGGTAAGTACGCATGGACGGCGTGGCTTGAAGAAGCTGGTAATGGGCTCGGTTACGGAAGAGATAATCCGCGTGGCAACGGTTCCGGTATTGACGGTGGGGCCGCATTGCTCGCAATCGGAGGGCATTGCCTATCGCACGATCCTGCACCCTACCGACTTTTCGACCCAGGCGGCAGCGGCACAGCAGGCAGCGGAGTCGCTGGCGGAGAAGTTCGATGCCACGCTGGTTCTGCTGCACGCAGGAGAGGCCGCGATCGCGGAAGACGTAAAGAAGCGAACCCGGGAAGATGCGCGGCTTGCGGCCAAATTGGAAGCCCTGATGCCTGCAAAGCCCACGTTCCGGCACCAGGTCCATGTCCACTATGGCCACCCGGGAGAGGAGATTTTGAAGTCGGCAGCGGAATACAAAGCCGACCTGATTGTGATGAACGTGCGAGGCGCGGGCTCGACACCGCGATTCTCAACCGCTTTCGGCTCGGTTGCGCACCACGTGGTATCGCAGTCCCCGTGTCCGGTTCTGAGCTTGCGCGGCTAGTTGCGGCGCAGAACTGGCTGTCGGCCTAGGTCTTAACCTTTCGGAAAATCTTCCACAATTCCAACCATGCGAGACTCGCGGCACCCGCGAGAACCGCGAGCGCCAGCCGGGAGAGCGGCACCGGCGCAAACTGAAATACCTCCCTCAAAAAAGGTACGAACAGCACCGAGGAGAGGGAAACGATCGTGAGAAGGATAATCCAGCGAAGAGAGGGGTTGGGAGTGCGGGCGATCTGCAGCAAAGTCCCGGTGGATGAACGGCTGGACAGCATGAGAGCCACATTGGCTACGATCAGAGCGGTAAAGGCGAGGGCACGGCTGTAAGGGCCGCCATAGCCCGCCCGCAGACTCAGGGCGTAAACGGTCAGGGCCACGGCAAGAATCGAGCCTCCCTCGAGCAGGCTTAGCAGGGCTCCGCCGCGGGTCAGCAAGGTTTCGGCACGGTTGCGCGGCGGCCGGTTCATAACGTCCGATTCCTCGGGTTCGGCCTCGAAGGCGATGGAGCAGGCGGGATCGGTTACCAATTCAAGAAAAACCACGTGCATGGGCAATAGCGCCAGAGGCCAATTCAGCAGCACGGGGAAAAACGACATCCCTGCGATGGGCACATGCAGCGCGAAGATATAGCGCGTGGCCTTTTTCAGGTTGTCGAAGATTCTGCGCCCCATGCGGATGGCTTTTACGATCGAGGTAAAGTCATCGTCAACAAGCACAAGATCGGCAGCCTCGCGGGCGACATCGGTACCGCGCCCTCCCATGGCGATTCCGATGTCGGCGGCCTTCAGTGCGGGAGCGTCGTTTACGCCGTCGCCGGTCATTGCCACAACGGAGTTGCCACGCTGGAAGGCGCGCACGAGACGAAGCTTCTGCTCGGGAAGAACACGGGCAAAAATGCTGACAGACTGCACCCGGCTGGCGAGTTCGTCGTCCGAGAGCTGGGT
>DASZRZ010000076.1:0-1699 GCA_035548935.1 Terriglobales bacterium | reverse complement strand
CTGGAGTTCGCTCCGGAGCGCGATGCTCAGGTTTTCGAGGCCGCTCCCGAAAAGCCGGCAGTCTTCCTGCTGCGGCCAGAGGCGGGCGATCCCTACGTGAGCAAGACCGCCAACCTGCGGCGGCGGCTTATGCGCCTGCTGGCGCGTCCGGAGGAGCGCTCACGCCGTCTGTCGCTTCGGGACCGGGCACGGCGGATTGAATACAGTCTCACCGGCTCCGATTTTGAATCCGGACTCCTGCTGTACAAAGCCCTGCGCACCGAATTCCCGCAGAGCTACGGCGACCGCCTGCGCCTGCGTCCGGCGCCACTGATCAAGTTCCATATCAGCAACCGGTATCCGCGCGTCTCCATCACTACGCAGCTGGGCTCGGAGCGGGGAGGAAATCTTTATTACGGCCCCTATCCCACCCGGGCGGCGGCGGAAAAGTTCGCGAATGACGCCCTTGATCTTTTTAAGATGCGCCGCTGCGTCGACGATCTGAAACCCGATCCGGCCTTCCCCGGATGCATCTACTCGGAAATGAACATGTGCCTGGCGCCCTGCTTTCAAGGTTGCAGCGATGAGGAATATGCCTCCGAGGTTGAACGGGTGAAGACCTTCTTCAACACCCGTGGTCAATCGCTGCTTCGGGAGCTGACGGTGCTGCGCGACCGCGCCTCCGAACAATTGGCCTTTGAAGAAGCTGCGGGCCTGCACGCCCGGTTGGAGAAGGCGGAGCGGGTTGCGGCTCAGCTTCCGGAGATTGCTCACCGCCTGGACCGGCTCAATGGAGTTCTGATCCAGCCCTCTGCCGTGGCGGAGTCGGTTCAACTGTTTCGAATCGTCTCGGGCTGCATCTCCAAACCCGTGATGCTTGCCGTCAGCCGCAATACTCCGGTGTTCAATCCGGGAGGCGGACAGCAGACACAGAATTCAGGGCTCCCGCCTTCCAAAGTGCTCCCACCCAGACTTCTGTCGATGGAGTCGCGCATCCTCGAAGCGCTGGGGGGGGCAGAGACAAAGGCGTGCGGCTCGCGTGCCGAGGCCATGGAACACCTTGCGATTTTGAAGCGCTGGTACTTCAAGAGCAGCAAATCAGGGGAGATTTTCTTCGAGGACGCAAACGGTGAGCTGCCCATGCGCCGCGTGGTTCGCGCTGTAAGCCGTGTGGTAAGGGGCGAAAAACCGGCTGCCGACCTGAGCGAATCCGCCGGCGATTACTGGATCAACCGCGGGCGCGAGGCACAGATTGACCAGGCTCCATCGGAAGAGCGGGACAAGCAGCCGCGCCCGGAGTAGGTGGGATCAACCCCGGTTGGCAGCGCTGGCGCTGGAACGTTCCTCACGCCGTCTGCGGAAGATCACTCGCAGATGCTCCCTCCAGCGCTCATCGATCCCAATCACCTCATATTCAATCTCGGGAGAGATGTAGCGCAGCAGAGTGTCCATGGCAGGATGCACTTGCAGGGCAGGAGCAACAAGCAGCAGGAGCGGCTTCTGGTCTGACAGCTCTACCCCGGAAAAATAACCGAAGCGCTGAAACTCGCCCCGCTGCTGATGCCACGCAACACGAGCCCAGTAGTCCAAACCCTGCATGGCAAGCTGAATATCCTCGTTGGCCTTGAGTTCAATGATGGCCAGCCTTCCGGAGCGCGTAACCGAAAGGATATCGATCATCGCCCGGTCGGAGGCCGAGAATGCCGGCACCTGGGAATAG
>DASZRZ010000075.1:0-8384 GCA_035548935.1 Terriglobales bacterium | reverse complement strand
TATTGAGCGAAGCGCAGGCTCCCGGAGAAGGAAAGACTGCTGCCGTCAGGCCAGTACAGGGAAATCCGGGGGCGCCCCAACGTACAGCCACGGGCGTGCCCGCTCCGGTTCGAACTTCGAATCCCCCAGTCGTGCGGGGAGCACCGGCAACATCGCCGCGGCCTTCGCCCTTTGAGTCCGACCTTGCGCGGAAGCGCGAAGCGGCTCCAGTCTCCCCGGCGAGTCCTTCAACGCCCAAGGCCTACGCTCCCAACGCTTACTCCGAAGAAATGGCACAGGGCGGCGTGGCGGTTGCGGTAGCCCCCCAGCCGGAAACGGCTTCCACTTCCCCGGAGATTTCCGTCGAGAGCTTACGTACATTAGTGCTGGGCGCGGTTCAGGACTCCAGTGGACTACTGGAAGAAGGTGAATGGGAGCTGCGCGGCAATGAACTGATAATCAAGGTTGCGGCATCGCAGACGGTGGCGGAACTGGCATTGAGCGCCGATGCCCGCCGCGCGGCGGTGCAGGCGGCCAGCACGGCTGCGGGACGCAACCTGAAGCTGCGGATTGTAGGCGGCGGGAGCGCGAACGGCAGCCACTCCTCCGGCAAATCCAATGGCTCTTCCTCTAAAAACAAAACCTTTGATGCAGGGGATTCCGGGGCCAGGGCGCGCGCGTCGAGAGACCCCATTGTGCAGCGGATGCAGGAGAAGTTTGGAGCGGAGATCCGTACGGTGATCGACAAGCGGGATCGTCAGGCTTGATCGGTAAATCCGGATCGGCAATCAATAAGCGCTGAGGTGGTTATGGGTAGCTTCAATCCGAATCAATTGCAGGACCTGATCGGCCAGGCACGCCGCCAATATGAAGACCTGCAGAAAAAGATGCGCGAAACGGTGGTGGAAGGCACCTCCGGGGGCGGTGTGGTCGCCGTCCGCATGAACGGCCAGAAGCACGTACTCAAGGTCACCATCGATCCGGAAACCGTGAAGTCGGGCGACATCGAAATGTTGCAGGACCTCATCACGGCGGCAGTGAATGCCGCCGGAAACAAGGTGGATGGGGCCATGCAATCCACAGTTGGCGGCATGTTTGGCGGCGGACTCTCGGGACTGTTCGGCGGCTAGATCCTCCAAAACCTTAAAGTAGAACTTCAACAGCAAGCCTTTGACGCTTTGAAAAGGCTACCTGAAAAGATTTCCTCAAAATGCCTCAACTCGCCGAGCCGATGGCTCACCTGATCGACGAACTGAAAAAACTTCCCGGAATCGGGAACAAGAGCGCGCAGCGGCTTGCGTTTCATATACTGCGCTCCACGGAAGAGGATGCCGAGGCCCTGGCGGCGGCGGTGCGCGAGGTGAAGGCCAGCCTGCGGCTGTGCTCGGTCTGTAACAACATTACGGACATCGATCCATGCTCGTACTGCTCCAGCGCCGTCCGCAACCAGCGGATTGTCTGCGTGGTGGAGGAGCCCACCAACATTTCGTCCATCGAGAAGACGCGGACCTACAACGGCGTTTACCACGTGCTGCATGGAGCGCTTTCGCCTTTACATGGGGTGGGGCCGGAGCACCTGCGAATTTCCAACCTTCTGCGCCGGGTTGAGGACGGGCAGGCGGATGAAATCATTCTGGCGACCAACCCCACGGTGGAGGGTGAGGCCACTGCCGTTTATTTATTGCAGCGGCTCCGGCGTCCGGGATTGAAGGTAACGAGGATTGCGACGGGAATTCCCGCGGGCAGCGATATTGAATACGCCGACGAGGTAACCATGCTGAAAGCCATGGAAGGCCGCCGGGAGTTGTGAACTCCCTCAGGGAAGGCGCCAGGTCTAGGGAACGGGAAGCCCTTAGAATCCGAAGCCCCTTGGAATCCGATGACGAAAGCTGGCCTTTGCGCCGCCGGTTAGCCCCGCAGCTTGGAAAGCAGGTCCTGCGGGTGCACTGGCTTGGCCAGTATTTCAAATTCGTGGCCCTGTTCGCGGGCGCTTTCCAGCAGGTCGGCAGTAGCGGCCTGGCCGGAAAACAAAAGAACTTTACATGCAGGAAGCAGCTTGCGGATGTTGATTGCCGCCTCAATGCCGTTCATGTCCGGCATGATGACATCGCTGATGACCAGGTCGGGCTGAAAGGAGCCTGCCTGTTGAACGGCATCTCTTCCGTTATATACGGCGGATGCTTCGAAGCCGTTCTGAGTGAGAATAATCGCCAGGGTATCGGCGATTACGCGTTCGTCATCAATCACCAAGACCTTCGGTTTACCTTTATTCATTCGCACTCTCTAGGGAAAAAATGGGAACTGACCGGTCTTGCTTAGCGCAAGCAACAACTGTTCCTGCCATTATAGGCAAGCGAAGCCCCGCTCACAATGCCGCCAGCCCGGCTGATGCAATTCGAGGGCAAGATGCAAAGATGCACCATTGTGCTGCCAAACGGGCATCTGCGGCTTCAATTGTCGCGAAAGGTGTGGTAGGTTGCAGGGAGAATCGCCTTGCGTGCCTTCGAAAAAGCCCCGCCCGACTTGCAGGAAATCTTGGGGAAGCCCATTCGTGATCTGGGATTGAAGCTGGATGATTCGCCCCTGCAACGATTTGTACAGCAGCTCTACCGTGAGCTGGACCGCAAAGGCCTGAAGAAGTTCCGTCCGCTTTGCTACCTTTCCGATGAATGGGGCTGTCCGTCGGGGGAGCCGGTGATCGGTATCCCCTTCTATCTCGCGAATCCCCAACTGGCTCAGCTGGAGCGTGAGATGAATGACCTGGAGGATGCCCGCGAGATCATGATGTACCTGCGGCACGAGGCGGGGCATGCCTTCAACTACGCTTACCGGTTATACCGGACACCGGAGTGGCGGCAGCTGTTCGGGCCCTTCCGCCGCGCCTACCGGGACGACTACCGTCCGGTTCCCTTCTCCAGAAAGTTCGTACGGCACATGGCGGGTTGGTATGCGCAGAAGCATCCGGATGAAGATTTTGCCGAGACCTTTGCGATCTGGCTGACCCCCGGCTCACGCTGGAGGGAGAAGTACAAGGGCTGGGAGGCGCTGGCCAAGCTGAAGTATATGGATCGCATCGCCCGGCAGTTCGGAAATGCCGATCCGGTCCGTCCGCGCGGGCGCACCGACGTCACGGTGGAAGAGATGGATACGACGGTACGGGAGTTCTACACCAATGCCCCGGAGCAGGCGCTGCCCTCGCAGGATCTTGCAGTGGATGCCGACCTGGTGGACATCTTCAACGTCTCCAAGCGAAGAAAAAAAGGTGTGAGGCCTGCCTCGGAGTTGCTGCATGCCCACCACAAGGCAATTGTGGACAAGGTGACCTATTGGAGCGGGGTGCAGCGGCCTTTAATCAAGAAGCTGATGGAGTCGATCGAGGCGCGTGCGGCGGAGCTTCAACTTCTCTCTGACATAAAATGCGAGAGTCAGCACCTGGTGGAGATGACCGTTTACGCAACCGCGCTGGCGATGAATTACGTAAGCCGGGGAAAGTTTGTGCTGCCATGAAACTGAGCCGGGCTAACATGGATGCAGGCAGGAGGAGATCATGACCGGCCCTAAGCTGAAGGTGGCCGTACTCTACGATCTGTGGGAAGAAAGTCCGGCGCTATCCGAACCGGAGCCGGAAAAACCGGTCCGCAAAAAAGCCAAGTCGAGCAAACGCGCCCCGAAACACGACCGGGAAGAGGTTTTCGATGCGCTGGAAAAGCTCGGCCATGAGCCTTTTTATTATGTGCTCGACGGGCGGACGCAATCGCTCAAGGCTCTGGCAAACTGCGGCGCCGACCTGGTCTTCAACCTCACGGAATCGTATGCGGGCGACGACCTGAAAGAGATGAATGTGGCGGCATACCTCGACCTGCTGGGACTTCCCTACACCGGCAGCGGCCCCCATGCTCACGTTCTGGCGCAGGACAAGGCAATCGCGAAGAAGATGTTCGCCTTCCATGGCATCCGCACGCCCTATTTCGCCACGGCATTCCGCGGCAAAATCGACCATGCTCATGACATTTCCTTTC
The DNA here is from genome assembly GCA_035548935.1 of Terriglobales bacterium. Lineage (GTDB taxonomy): Bacteria > Acidobacteriota > Terriglobia > Terriglobales > Acidobacteriaceae > DASZRZ01. The sequence continues at coordinate 4,386 of DASZRZ010000075.1, read as the reverse complement.
CCCTGATCGTGAAGCCCACGGGGGAAGATGGATCCATTGGCATCAGCAACGAATCGGTGGTGAACAGCGTCAAGGAGCTGATGGAGCGGGTTGAGTTCCTGCAGGAGGAATACGATTCTCCCGCGCTGATCGAGGAATACATTGAGGGCCGCGAAATCTATGCGGCCATACTCGGAAGCTATGAACGCGCTTACGTCCTGCCTTTGATCGAACTTGATCTTTCCCGGCTGCCCACCGGCACACCGAGGATCGCGGGCACCGACGTAAAGTTTGAACGGGAGACCGAAGCCTACAAGCTCACCAAGTCCGCCCCCGCGGAAGGTCTGGACGAGGAGACGGAACAGCGGCTGATCGACACCGCACTGGCCGCTTATCGCGCGGTGAAGCTGCGGGACTACGGGCGCATCGATATGCGTCTTACGGAATCGGGAGAGGTCTACGTGCTGGAGGCCAATCCCAATCCGTGGCTGGCCAGCGGACAGGAATTTGCCATGGCGGCGAAGAAGTCGGGCCTTACCTACACGCAGCTGATCGGGGAAATCATCGATATGGCTCGAATGCGGTATGAGGCGAAGGCCAAGGCGGAAGCCTCCAACTGACACCCCGCTGTCTGCAGGAAGCAAGGTCGGCAAATCGCCGGCCTTTTATTTTTGCGATGGGCACCTTGCTGGAACTCCGGCTCAAATTGGCACGTATTCCCTCGCTCGTATTCCCTCGCACGGGTTACCTGGCACATGCTATCTCGCACGAGGATGCGTGCTGTCATAAACCTTGAGAACCTGTTTCAGAGAGAGTTGCGTATAGCGCTGCGTGGTTGAGAGCCGCGCGTGCCCAAGCAGTTCCTGAATGGCGCGCAGGTCGGCGCCCTCTTCCAGCATATGAGTACCAAATGCATGGCGGAGGGTATGAGGGTGAACCTCGGGCGACAGTCCCCGGGCCACGGCGATACGCTTCACGATGCGCCCCACGCTGCGGGTGGTGAGTGGGCCTCCGCGGAGATTAACCAGCAGTATCGACACGGTTTTTTTCGTACGGGCGAGTAATGCCTGCCGCAGCGGCAGGTAGATGGCGAGCGCCTCGGCAGCAGAGTCGCCAAAGGGGACCAGCCGCTCTTTCCTGCCCTTTCCCCGCACCAGAACGGCGCGGTTGGACCAGTGGACATCCGCCAGGTGCATGCCCGCAAGTTCGGAGTTGCGAAGGCCGCATCCATACAGAAGTTCGAGGATGGCGCGGTCGCGCTCGGGGAAGGCAGCGGCTTCGGGCATGGAGTCGTCAAGTACGGTATTGATCTCCTCCACGGTGGGAACGCGGGGAAGTTTTTTGGGAAGCCGTGGGGTGGAGACCAGCGTGGCGGGATTCTGCTTTACGAGGCCTTCACGCGCCATCCAGCGGAAAAGCGAGCGCACCGCTGCCAGGGCGCGGGCCACGGAAGGCTTGCTGAGGCCGCGATCATAGAGATACGACAAAAAAGAGCGGACTCGCAGATGGTCCATCTGCTTCCAGTCGGCTTCGGGACCGAGAAAGGCGGCGAACTCGCCCAGGTCGCGAGCATAAGCTTTTCGCGTGTGGACGGAAGTATTGCGCTGTTCCAGGGAGCGCAGAAACCGGTCCACCATTCTGGCCGTGGGAGTTTTAGCCCTGGGATTCGCTGGCGTGGTCACGGTTGCTCCGTGGGAACCAGGGGCTTCCGCGAGCGCGCCCGTGGGTGGTGGTCGCGATAGACGCTCTTGAGGTGGTCCAACGCCACATGGGTGTAAATCTGGGTGGTGGCGATGTCGGCATGGCCCAGAATGGTCTGCACGGTACGGAGATCGGCGCCGTTTTCCACCATGTGAGTTGCACAGCTGTGCCGCAACATATGCGGACTGGCATGGCGACCGGATGGTCCCGATGCTCCTGCGACCACCTGCCAGACCCTCTGCCGCGAAATGCGGCGTCCCCCACGGCCCACGAATAAAAGAGTCGACCTGCGAGTTTTGCAGAGTAAGGGACGCGCCTGCTCCATGTACTCTTCGAGCGCACGTTGCGACGATGCCCCCAAAGGCACCATGCGCTCCTTGTCGCCCTTGCCGCGCACCAGCACGTACCCGAGTTCCAGCTTCAGGTCTTCCAGGCCGACGCCCACCAGCTCGGAGACGCGCAGGGCTCCGGCATAAAGAACTTCCATCATGGCGTGATTGCGGAGGGAGAGAGCCCGCTGTTCTTTACTGCTTGTTCGATCACTGCTTGTCCGATCCGGACTGCTTCGATTTGGACTGCCTTGATCTGGACTGCTTTGATCCAGCGCCACCGTAGGCCCACCTGCGTGGCGCGCCTGTTCCTGCATGCCATCCTGTAGCAGGGCATCAATGTCTGCCTTGGCCAGTGACTTGGGCAGCACCTTCCACTGGCGGGGCGTTTCGATATTCAAAGTAGGATCATGGCGGATGTGACGGTCCAGCAGCAGGAACCGGTAGAGATGCCGCAGGGCAGAGAGTTTCCGGGCAACGGAACGGCCATCGAGATGATTGGCAAAAAGATGCTCGATGAAGCTACGGATATCCTGATTGCGGGCTGCCAGCAGGGAGCGCGAGCCGTGTTTTTGCAGAAACGTGGAGAACTGCCCTATGTCGTGGATATAAGCAGAAAGCGTAAGGCGGGCGAGTCCCTTTTCAACTTTCAGGTAATCGCTGAAGGCGTCGAGCAGTTGCCGTTCGGGAACATCTTCCCCTGAATGACGCGGCTCTGCGGTGGGAGGCACGAGGAGATTATCCAGTGCGCGGGGGGCAGGATGGAATGTCTTAATGGGTTCGCAAGGGGTCCAATTGGCGCGGCGTGGCGGACCTGGGATGACCTCAGAGCAAATCAAAGAGGCACTCTGGTCCATCCCGGGAATGGAAGCCAGGGCTTCATTGACAACGTTTTCCCGCAAAGCGTAACGTCGCAATCTGGACCTGGCCGGTCTTCCTTCGCAGGGAGAGCCACGGCGGAGGAGCTTTTTCTGTTGGAGGAATCATGCTGCGCATTCGCGTTCTGATGGTTACGGCAATTATTTGTCTGGCAGGCGTGGTTCAAACCCTGGAAGCGCAGGACCTGGCTTCCATCGAGAAGAACGTGACGCTCCGAACCCTTCCCAACGGACTTACGGTCCTTCTATATGAACGGCACGAAGCGCCGGTGTTTTCCTTCTACACCCTGGTGGACGCGGGTTCAGCGCAGGACCCCAAGGGTGAATCGGGACTGGCGCACATGTTCGAGCACATGGCGTTCAAAGGTACTCCGCAGATCGGCACCACGAACTTCGAAGCCGAAAAGAAGGTGCTGGAAAAGATTGAGCAAATCTACGCGCAATACATATACGAGCGCGACCGGCAGGTGGGACGCGATCCGCAAAAAGTTGCCGAGCTGGAAAAATCCTGGAAAACCGCGGCAACCGAGGCCGAGCAGTACGTGGTGCGTAACGAGTTCGGAAGGATCGTGGAAGAGAATGGCGGCGTTGGCCTGAACGCGGGCACCAGCGCCGACCAGACCGTCTATTACTACTCCCTGCCGGTAAACCGGCTGGAGTTGTGGGCTTACCTGGAGTCCTCGCGTTTTCTTCAACCTGTGATGCGGGAGTTTTACAAGGAACGCGACGTGGTGCAGGAGGAGCGCCGGATGCGGGTGGACAGCCAGCCGACTTCGCGCATGATCGAACAGTTCACGGGAACTGCGTTTCTCGCCAGTCCTTATGGAACTCCCGGCGTGGGCTGGCCCGACGATCTCAAAACTTTTTCGGCCACCGATGCCATGCGATTCTTCGACCGCTACTACGTTCCTTCCAACATGGTGATCGCCGTGGTCGGCGACCTGAATCCGGCGGAGGCAATGCCGGTGATCGAGAAGTACTTCGGACGGCTGCCAACCAGGCCCAAGCCGGACACGCGCGTAACCAGTTCTCCCCCGCAGAATTCGGTGCGGCAGGTGGTGGTGAACGATCGCTCGCAGCCTTTCTATATTGAGGGCTACCAGCGGCCCGATTATTCGCATCCGGATGATGCCATTTACGATGCGATCAGCGACATTCTGTCGAACGGGCGCGTATCTCGTATGTACCGCTCCCTGGTGGTGGAAAAGCAGACCGCGGCGGCTGCGGCGGGATTCAGTGGCATGCCGGGAACGAAGTATCCGCACCTGTTCGCCTTCTACGCGGTTCCGACGCCGGGGCACACTCCGGAAGACATGGAAAAGGCCATCCATGAAGAGATTGAGAAGCTGAAGACCAGCGATGTAACGGACGGCGAACTGGCGCGATTCAAGACCCGCTCCAAAGCCGACCTGATCCGCAGTCTGGGAAGCAATTCAGGCATGGCGTCGCAGTTGGCGGTGTATCAGGCGCGATTCGGCGACTGGCGGGAGATATTCCAT